>JAAYPS010000120.1 GCA_012519655.1 Clostridiaceae bacterium
AGTATTACAATTACAACTATAGGTGTCTTCTTTGTTATATTGACTTCTTCTATGGCTGCCTATTTTCTTGTTAGACATAAGTGGAAGATTAATAAGATCATATTTGCAATACTTGTTGCATCAATGATAGTACCTTTTCAAGCTGTAATGATACCTCTTGTTAGTATTTATGGACGTTTGGATTTGATGAATAGTAAATGGGCTTTAATTTTTATGTACATGGGGTTTGGACAGGGATTTGCAATTTTTATTTTCCATGGGTTTATTAAAAATATTCCACTGGAAATGGAAGAATCAGCCTTAATCGATGGATGTAACAAACTGCAATCTTTCTTTAATATTGTGCTTCCCTTATTAAAACCTGTAATAATGACAGTGTTGATTCTTGACGTGTTATGGATTTGGAACGATTACCTACTTCCCAGTCTTGTTTTATTATCGCCGTCCGAAAGAACACTTCCTCTATCAACTTACAGCTTTTTTAACACCTACAGTGTTGATTACGCGCCATTAATGGCTGGTATTGTGTTAACAATAATACCAGTACTAGTTGCGTATTTGTTTTCACAAAAATATATTATTAAGGGCGTTGTACAAGGGGCAATTAAATAACAGTCACAACATAGCATTACCAAGAAGCTGTTTTCTGAACAGCTTTTTTTATTTGTGCATTTTGGGTATTTGGGGTAAATCGTAAGAATCTTCAGTGGATATTAGGTTGTTTCCCTTTCAATTAAAGTAACAGGAAAGACAACACGCGTAGGAATGGTTTTATTTTTTTCTGCCTTGGAAATAATACTTTCTACTGCGTATTGACAGATTTCATTTACTGATTGGCGTATGGTTGTGATAGAAGGGTTGTAAATCGTACATAGATCAATATCATCATAACCGACAACCTTAATTTGCTCGGGTATCTTAATGCCACGTCTGTTACATATTGTGATTACTTTAGCAGCGATTATATCATTTGAGGTAAATATGCCGTCAACATCAGGATGAGTGTCCAAGAGCATGTTAATAATTGAATCATAGCGCATTGACTGGAATTGCTCTTCGGTTGCATCAATTACTATATGTGGTATGCCCTTCTTTTCACATACCTCTTTAAAGCCAAAATAGCGTTTATTCGCATCCATATTAAGATCAAGACTTCCACTAATGTGCGCAAGATTTTTGCACCCTTTTGATATTAAATGCTCAGCAGCTAAAATACCACCTTGATAATTGTCCGAGCAGATAGAGGGGATTTGAGGCGAAATTATTCTATCTAATGATATTATTGGAGCGTCAATACTAATGTTTTTATCTATATCTTGAGTGTGGCTTGCAATAATAACACCTGCCACTTTATTGGCACTTAACATATCAAAATATTCAAACTCTTTTTTGGGTTCAAGATTTGAAGTGCATAGTAATAGCTTGTATCCATGTTTAGAAACATGATGCTCAACACTATCAGTCATCTTGCAAAAAAACATGTTACTAGCCGAGGGAACAATTAGACCAATAAAGCTACTCCTTTGCAAAGATAAAGCCCGTGCAAACTCATTAGGTCGATAATTTAGTTCCTTCATTGCTTGTCGAATTTTATTTTTGGTTTTTTCGCTAACATAACCTCTGTTATTTATCATTCGTGATACAGTTGTTACAGTAACACCTGCTCGTTCTGCAACATCCTTAAGTGTACTCATAGAACGACTCCTAAATATACATACTATTATATATAAATTTATTATATTATAGCCATAATGTCAATTTTATTAGATATGTTAATTGAACAAAGACAGGGATTAGAGACCGTTTAATAAAGTGCGCAAGACAAAATAAACATAATAAGCAATTTGCGTAATTAAAATTATTCTGATAAAATATAATAGTATTATTTAGCAGTACATTTATTCACCCTGCTAATATTAATACAATATTTCTTATAAGGCATTCTTAATTAATATCAATCATCTGAAGTGAAACTCCAAGCAACTTATACATTTTGATTATTATAATGTTGCATTATTTACAACAATGTATGAATGGATATCTATACTAAGTTTATCTTTTGTAAGATTGTTTTACTGTTAATAAAATTATTAAAAGTGGAACAAGTTGTTATTCTAATTACTATTTTTAGAGAAAGAGAGGTTGAATGATGGAGTATGAAAAAAGAAAAGCAGAGCATTTCGAGCAGCTAAGAGGTACAATATTAGATTATGAAGACGTGAAAGACAGCATTCTTACAGGTATTGAGGACTATGAAAAAATAAAGTATCAGAAAAAGAAAATATTACAATTCCTAAATGCCACAGAAAATGACTATCAGAATTATCAATGGCAGATTAAAAACAGGTTTACTTCTTCAAAAGGGTTAAAAGAAATTATTAATTTACCTGAAGAAGAAATAAGCCATGTCAATGAAATAGCAGAAAAATATCGTTTCGCAATATCGCCATACTATTTGTCTCTGATTGACCCCGAGGATACTAATTGCGCTATTAAAAGACAGTCAATTCCATTGAGCCCAGAACTTAATGGTGTAGGGGAACTCGACCCTATGGACGAAAAAGGTACTTCAATTCATGAAATAATTACAAGAAGATATCCGGATCGCTTAATCATTAAAATAACTAATGTATGTGGTATGTTCTGCAGATTTTGCCAAAGACGTAGACTCATTGGCGAAAGCGATAAAACCATTCCCCGTGCAAAAATTCAGACAGCTATTGAATATGTACGAGAAAACAAGGAGATAAGGGATGTGTTAATCACAGGCGGCGATGCTTTCATGGTCTCTGATGAGGCAATAGACTGGATGTTAAAAGAACTTAGAACAATACCCCATGTTGAAATAATACGATTTGGAACAAGAACTCCAGTAACCCTACCGCAGCGCATAACTAAAGATTTGGTTAATATTTTGAAGAAGTATCATCCCGTGTTTGTAAATACTCATTTTAACAATCCCAGAGAGATAACTCCAGAATCCAAAATAGCATGTGAGATGCTTGCTGATGCAGGAATACCCCTTGGTAACCAAATGGTACTGCTAAATGGAGTAAATAATAATAAGTTTGTTGTTAGAAAATTAAATCAGAAACTTCTAACTATACGGGTTAAGCCATACTATATATTCCACCCGAAAGCCGTAAGTGGTACAAGTCATTTCTGGGTTAAAATAGAAGAGGGATTGAGTATTGTAGAAAGTCTTCGTGGAAGAACGTCAGGACTTGCCAGTCCTACATATATTATAAATGGACCTAAAGGTTTAGGGAAAACACCTATACTACCGAACTATATGCTGTACCTTGGGAAAGACAAAGCAGCGTTTAGAAATTGGCAGGGACAGTATTTTGAAGTAGATAATTCCGGAGCTGAATTCTTTGAATAATAGGGCATTTACGATGTAATAATTTGAGTGCCGCTATACAATATATTATGAATACGTGGCAAAAGCCATAAATAACAATTTAGTTGAGTTTTTTAAAAGAAAATTATATTATTATGGTATGTCAATTTCTGAGATGGTATAATAACTTCAAACAACCTCATAATTGGGGTTGTTTGAACGATTATTTCATTTATTTTAAGATTTCATGCTATAATATGTAGCAATAGTAATTATGACAGGAGATGAAACTATGAAGAGGACTGAAATAAGTGCACTCTTTAATGACACGGAACAATACATTGACAGTGAACAGACTATTTGTGGTTGGATTAGGACGTTGCGCCAATCAAAGACCTTTGGGTTTATTGAGTTAAATGACGGTTCATGTTTTCAGAATTTACAGATTGTATTTGATGACAATCTTCCAAATTTCAATGAAATATCCAAGCTAAATATTGGGAGCAGCTTGCAGGTTAAAGGTAATTTAGTGGAAACACCCCAGGCAAAGCAGCCTTTTGAAATAAAAGCAACTTCTATAACGGTGGAAGGAATGTCTGCACCAGATTATCCTCTGCAAAAGAAAAGACATACCTTCGAGTACCTAAGAACAATTGCTCACCTTCGACCAAGAACAAATACTTTTTCGGCAGTATTTAGAGTGCGTTCCTTGCTTTCATATGCAATTCACAAGTTCTTCCACGAGAACGGTTTTGTTTATGTTCACACTCCCATAATTACAGGCAGCGATTGTGAAGGTGCAGGAGAAATGTTTAGGGTTACCACTCTTGATATGGAGAATGTTCCCAAAGACAGTAACGGAGCGGTGGATTTCTCACAAGACTTTTTTGGTAAGGATACAAACCTTACAGTCAGTGGTCAACTTTCTGCAGAGACGTATTGTATGGCTTTTGGGAAGGTTTACACCTTTGGCCCAACTTTTAGAGCTGAAAATAGCAACACTGCACGCCATGCAGCTGAATTCTGGATGGTAGAGCCTGAGATTGCATTTGCAGATCTAAATGATGACATGGATTTAGCTGAATCAATGTTAAAATATATTATAAATTATGTAATGGAAAATGCAGAAAAGGATATGGCGTTTTTCAACAGCTTTATTGATAAGGGATTGTTAGAAAGACTAACTCTTGTTAAAAACTCTGAGTTTGAGAGAATATCATATACAGATGCTATAAAAGTTTTAGAAAAGGTTGCTCATCAATTTCAGTACCCTGTTTATTGGGGTTGTGATTTACAGACAGAGCATGAGAGGTATTTATCCGAGAAATACTTCAGTAAACCAGTATTTGTTACCGACTATCCAAAGGATATAAAAGCATTCTATATGCGGCTTAACGATGATGAAAAAACAGTTGCTGCTACCGACTTGCTTGTTCCAGGTGTTGGTGAGATTATTGGTGGAAGTCAGCGTGAGGAAAGATTGGATATTCTTGAACAGAGAATAAACGAGATGGGTTTACCTATGGAGGACTATTGGTGGTATCTCGAGCTAAGAAAATATGGAGGCACAAAGCATGCCGGGTTTGGTCTTGGTTTTGAAAGAGCATTAATGTATATAACTGGAATGCAAAACATCCGTGACGTAATACCTTATCCAAGAACAGTTAACCATGCTGAGTTTTAGCCCTTTTTTGCAAGACTTGTTTGAGTTATATCATTGAACAATAAAGAAACTATAATTTATTTTTGCATACAGGTGATTATATGAGATTTACAAAAATGCATGGTCTAGGCAATGATTATGTATATATTAACTGCTTTGAAGAGAAGGTAGAAAATCCTTCGGAATTAGCAAAGTTTGTAAGCCATCGTCATTTTGGCGTTGGTTCTGATGGATTAGTGTTAATTCTTCCATCACAGATAGCAGATTTCAGAATGCGTATGTTCAACTCAGATGGCTCTGAAGCTGAAATGTGTGGTAATGCAATAAGATGTGTGGGCAAGTATGTATATGACAATAAAATGACCGATAAAAAAACAATAACAATTGAGACTCTTGCCGGTATAAAAACACTTGAGTTAACGATTGATGATGATTTAAAAGTTAGTCTGGTGAAAGTTGATATGGGCGAACCCGTCATATCTCCTAAAGACATACCAGTGGACAGTAACCTTGAGAGGTTTATTAATGAACCGGTTAAGATTTTAGATGAGGTGTATCGCGTTACTTGTGTTTCAATGGGAAACCCTCATGCAGTTACATTTGTTCAGGATGTAAAGAATTTTTCGTTAGAAAAAGTTGGTCCCTTAATGGAAACGCACTTGCTATTCCCAAACAAGATCAATGCAGAATTTGTTGAAATAGTTAACAAAACTCACTTAAAAATGCGGGTTTGGGAGAGAGGAGCAGGTGAAACAATGGCATGTGGCACAGGGGCCTGTGCAGTACTTGTAGCGGCTCACCTAAACGGATTATCCGAAAGAAAAGCCACCATTGAATTGTTGGGTGGAAACCTGACTATCGAGTGGAATAAGGAAAATAACCGCATATATAAAACAGGACCTGCCACTTTAGTTTTTACAGGATTATTAAATATTTAAATACATTACTGGAGGATTAATTTATGGCATATGTTAATGAAAACTATCTTAAGTTACCGGGCAGTTACCTTTTTGCTGATATAGGAAGAAAGGTTAATGCATTTAAAAAAGACAATCCCGAAGCTGATATTATACGTCTTGGCATTGGTGATGTTACTATACCTTTAGTTCCAGCTGTTATAGAAGCAATCCATAAGGCGACAGATGAGATGTCAAAACCCGAAACATTTAGGGGATACAGCCCAGAACAAGGATATGACTTTTTAATTGAAAAGATAATAACTCATGATTATAACTCTTTAGGTATCGAATTTTCAAATGACGAGATTTTTATTAGTGATGGTGCTAAAAGTGATACTGCTAACATGCAGGAGATATTTGGCGCTGATAATATTGTTGCTGTAACCGATCCAGTATATCCAGTTTATGTTGACAGCAATGCAATGGCAGGAAGATTAGGAGAGTATGACAGTAACGAAGGCAAATGGACTAATCTTGTTTATTTACCTTGTACTGCTGAAAACGGTTTTATTCCTTCTTTACCAGAAAAGAAAGTGGACATGATTTATTTATGCTACCCCAATAATCCCACAGGAACAACTCTTACAAAAGACCAATTGAAAAAGTGGGTGGATTATGCCAGAGATAACAAGGCTGTTATTTTATTTGATGGTGCATATGAGGCTTATATTACGCAACCAGATATACCACATAGCATTTATGAGATTGATGGTGCTAAGGAAGTGGCAATTGAGTTTAGAAGCTTTTCAAAAAATGCAGCCTTTACAGGCACAAGATGTGCATATACAGTGGTTCCAAAAGAGCTTAAAGGCTACACAAAGTCCGGCGATGTTGTAGATATGAACAAACTATGGAATAGAAGGACTTCTACGAAATTCAACGGAGTTTCTTACATTGTTCAAAAAGGAGCAGAAGCTGTTTATAGTGAAGAAGGGCAGAAACAGATTTCTGAGGTTATTGCTTTCTATATGGAAAATGCGCGAATTATACGCGAAGGCTTAACCTCTATGGGCCTAAAGGTATTTGGTGGTGTGAATTCACCATATGTATGGCTAAAAACACCGGAAGGTTACGATTCATGGCAATTCTTTGACAAATTATTAAAAGAAGTTTATGTTGTGGGTACTCCTGGAGTTGGATTTGGTCCAAGTGGAGAAAGATACTTCAGACTTACAGCATTTGGTAGCCGTGAAAATACCAAGGAAGCAATCGAAAGAATTAAAAGTTTAAAATTTTGATGGATATTCAAAATAGCTAAAGAGACTAACTGAGTAGCAAATAAGAGAAATAATTAAGAGGTTATCTCATAAATAAGATAGCCTCTTTTTTGTAAAATGAATCTTGTGATGTAAATAAATTTAGCGTTCTACAGTTATTTTGGGCTGTTCGGTGTATTCAAAAACCTTTTTATAAGATTTTCACGGGCGGCAGTTTCAATATGATCATTTAGAGGTTGTAATGATACAAAATCCTTGTATTTTCGTTTAATTGCCAGGGTAATAATCTCATCTGTAAGCCCTGGATTTTTAGGTAATAGGCTTCCATGACTATAAGAGCAATAAACATTTCTATATCTTGCTCCTTCGTAGCCATCCTCACCGTTGTTACCTTTGCCATAAAGAACTTTACCAAGGGGTAGAACGCCATCACCCAAATATGTTTTCCCGGAATGATTCTCAAAACCCACAACCAGACTGTCGGGGTGCTGCTTTAATCCTTCTATCTCAAATATTAAGTTTCCCGTCATTCGTTTTTCATGATCAATTGTCCAATGGTTCATTGCGCCTAAGCATTCTAATTCTGTTCCATCACTTAGTTTATAATACTGACCCATTAGCTGGTATCCGCCACAAATGCAGAGGAATACAGTATCATTTTCAACAGCTTCAATCAATGGCGCCTTTTTTAACCCTAAAAGATCCTTATGCAAGATTTCCTGTTCATTAGTTGGACCTCCACCCATAAATACAATGTCATATGCATCGGGTAGAAAAGGGTCACCAATAGATATAGGATGAACCGATACATTAATTCCACGCCATTCAAGTCTTCTTACTAAAGCTTGTATATTACCATAATCGCCATATAAATTTAATAAGTCCGGATACAAGTGGCAAATTTTAATTTCGTACATAAAACCTTCCTTTCTTGTTACTGCCAGAAGTTCTTCAGTTTGAATCTTTTCTTAAGTATTTTTCTAATGTCCAGCAACGCAGTATAAGTTGGAAGAATAAAGAGTGTTTCACCTGGCTTTAAGGTGTCAAGTGCAAAATCAAGCATATTTTGCGCATCCTTTTCAATTGAAACATGGTCTGTAAAAATGCCAGCATACTTTAATCTAACTGCCATATCTTCAGCACGCGTGCCTGAAACGTAAATTTGTGAAACATTGTCTTGCATATTCTTAAGTGGTTCAAAATCTACATCATATAACCAGGAAATATCCCTTCCATCTGCAATATTATCATTAATCATAAAACAAATGACAGAAGAATTATATACCGAGGAAAGGTATTTTAAGACTTGGCTGAAACCAGTAGGGTTTTTAATTAATATAACTTGAATATTGTTCTCGCCCAAGGAAATTGATTCCATGCGCCCAAAACCACTTTCGAAACTGGAAAGTGCTTCAATTGTTTTCTTATGAGAAAAGCCGAGAACTTCTGCAAAAGCAACTGCAGATAATGCATTATAGATATTGTATAATCCCGGCAGGTTAATATTTGCTTCAAACACTCCCGAAGGAGTACTTATTACAACTGTTGAGAACTCACTTGTCATAGCTGGTATTCTTACTACATTGGCTGTCAGTTCGGGGCGTTCATATCCACAGTTAGGACATTTGAAATATCCAAGGTGCCCGTAACTGTAATATTGATACTCATATTTTGTCTTGCAATATAGACAATAAGAAGCATCATTATTAATTGAGCTCATGGTCCTGTTATTATCTTCAGGGACTGCTAATTCATCCATACCATAGTAAACAACAGGGTTTGGAACATCTTTCCCTAAAGACGCACAAAGTGAATCATCACCATTTAGAACAAGTGTAGTTTCGGGATTATTTAAAATACCTTCTTTAACAACATTCAAAGTATTATATAACTCGCCATACCTGTCTAGTTGATCGCGGAAAAAGTTTGTGACTACAAGGACTGCAGGATGTATATGCTTTGATGATAGACGAAAGGCAGCTTCATCTACTTCCAGCAGGGCTGTGGGGGATGTTGGTGAAGCGTTTAGCTTAACATCAGAAATAAGTGTTGTTATAAGGCCACTTATGAGGTTTGCCCCCGATTTGTTTGAAATATATTTTATGCGATTCTCTTGTAATATCTGCTCCATTATTCTTGCTGTTGTGGTCTTGCCATTAGTGCCTGTAACCATAAAAATCCTATATTTAGCACCAAGTTCTCTTAAGATATCAGGACATATTGTCATAGCTAACTTACCGGGAAAGCTTGTACCTCCCGAACCTGTAAAACGCAATAAATATATAGCGCATTTTCCTAAGTAAAGCGCTGTGAAAAACCTTATTTTATTAATCAACTTTTTCATTAATATACTCCTCAACCTAATAAAAGGAATGTATAGATTTTATCCATATGCCATTTATATAAAACAAATTTCACGCATGTAATTACCAAACGTGAATATTAAACCTTGTTTTTGTTAAGTTGTCAAATAGAATTAATAATAGTTATGGAAATCAAAGTAATTTTATTATACAATAATCGTAAAAAGTATACAATATTGCGACACACAATCAGTAAAAACGCAAAATGCACTTCAGTTACTAAATAATTTGTTAAATTGTAATATAGAAATACAGTATGATATAGTATAGTAATAATATGGGGTGTAGGATTGATATACCGAATATAAAGGATATCTCTAAAGATATATTAGACAATTAAGATAATGATGTGGGGATTGATACATCTTATGCTAAGGGGGTTTAGAATTGGATGTCACAGAAAAAAAACTGATAGAGTTATCTGTCGGTGGAGATATTGAAGCTTTCGAAACTCTTATTCAGTCCCATCAGAAAAAGGTTTATAATATAGCATTAAGAATGACCAAAAATCCTGATGATGCCCAGGAGCTATCACAGGATGCATTTGTGCGCGCATTTACATCTATCGGAAAATTTCGTGGCGATTCTAGCTTTTCAACATGGATGTATAGAATAACTATAAATGTTTGCACAGACTTTTTAAGAAAAAGGAACAAAACTGTTTCTCTTTCAATTGAACAAGGAGCAGCAGTAGGAGAAGATGAAAGACCATTACAGATTCAGGAGGACGGTCCTGGACCTGAAGAGTTGAGCGAAAAAAAACAATTAAAAGATCTGGTTAGAGATGCAATGGACTCATTATCCGAAGAACATCGTGAGGTTTTAGTTTTGCGTGATTTAATGGACATGCCTTATAGAGATATTGCGAATACTCTTAATGTAAATGAGGGAACAATAAAATCAAGAATTAACCGCGCAAGGGAAAACTTAAAAAAGATTATTATTCAAAGACAGGAACTTTTTCAGGATTATGTCGTCAAATTTGATAGAAGGGGGGTTGATTCATGAACAGGTGTGATTATTGCTTGGAAAACCTATCAGCATATTTAGACCGGGAATTGTCAGAGCATGAAATGAAAGCTATTGAAATGCATCTGGAGCAATGTGATTCATGTACCTTGGAATTTAATATACTAAAGACAATCGTTTCTACCTGTAGTGAATTATTAGAAGAACTGCCCGAGGGGTATAGTTCCTCCCTGCATACGAAACTTGAAAAAGCAAAAGAAGAAAAAATAAAAAATGACAAAAGAACAAGAATAAGAATGTTTTCACAAATAGCTGCTGGTTTTATTATTGTAATAACTCTTGGTATTGTTGTAAGAACTGGTTTTTTTGATAACAGAATGATGATGATGAAAAATGAATCTACATCGGACGCAGCACCTATGGCAATTAGCGCCGGCAGAAGTGAGCAAAGAGTTACATCTGCTGCCACACCATCGGATTCATTAAAAATGCAAAAATCATTCGAGGCATCAGATATTAGTATATCCGAAGATGAATCCAATACGGATCTGGATAAAACTGAAAACTATGACAGTGGGTTTGTGGAGAACAAAGATAATGAGGATATAGGAGTCACGGCATTCTTTGCTGAGGATGTTAGTAAAATGCAAAGCAGCTATGTTAGAGATGAGGATTACGACACAGTTGTAACTATAACAGTTGAAGATGTTGGCAGTGCTATTGAGTCTATAATGGCTATAGATGAAAAATTTACTCAGTCCGATGTAAACAACAAGGTTCAACTTGAGGATTCTATTTATGCTTACCGTGGAGGGACAAGAAATGATCCTGTTGAATTAAAGCTGATATATGTTGAAACAGATATTTGGCAGAGTTTTTTAGCCGAAATGGAGTTGATTTTCCCTAATATTCAAATAGATTCAGTTCCTTCCCAAGAAGAACAGCAATATGTTAGAATAATAATACAAAAAGAGAAGTAGATATCTGGGAGGGACAAATGAGTTCAAAACTGATTTTAATAGATGGGAACAGTATTTTAAACCGCGGTTTTTACGGTCTATCAGGACGTAGTATGTTGACAACGTCCACAGGTCTGTATACTAATGCGGTTTTTGCTTTTGTAAATATAATGAATAAACACCTGGAAGAGGAAAAACCCGATCATATTGCAGTTGCTTTTGATTTAAAAGCTAAAACATTCCGACATGAGATGTATGATGGCTATAAAGCACAGAGAAAGGGTATGCCAGACGAGCTTGCTATGCAGCTTCCGCTTATAAAGGAAGTACTTGAGGCAATGAACATTCCCATAATCGAGTGTGAAGGTTATGAAGCAGATGACGTCATTGGCAGCATTTCATTGAAAGCAGAAAAAGAGAATTTTGACGTCTTAATTCTAACAGGGGACAGAGATTCTTTCCAATTAATTAGTGAAAAAGTAAAGGTAATATTTCCCTCAACAAAGGCGGGAAAGACCGAAACTAATATATACGACCAAAACACTATTTTAGAAAAGTATGGCGTAACCCCGAGTCAGCTTATTGAGGTAAAGGGTCTTATGGGCGATTCTTCGGATAATATTCCAGGGGTACCCGGAGTGGGTGAGAAAACCGCATTAAGCCTAATTACAAGCTATAAAACCATCGAGGGCGTCTATGAAAATATTGACCAAATAAAAAGACCAAAGCTTAAATCATCATTAATTGAAAATAGGGAACAAGCATTTTTAAGTCGTACCCTTGGTACAATCTATAGAGATTTGGATTGCTGTGGTCCGTTAGATGATTTAAAAATTAAAGAAGCAAACAATATTGAACTTTTAAACATTTTTAGAAAGCTCGAGTTCGATAGTCTTATAGCTAAAATGGATCTAATATCAGTTAACAAAGAGGATCTACCTAAGGTTTCTGAAAATCTAAATATTTCTAATATTAGTTCACGCTCGGATTTAATAAAAAAAGTCCCTTATTTACTTAAGCAAAAAACTATTGCTCTTCTTCAGTTAATTGACAAAGAAGATTCTTTGAGTTCACATCTTGTAGGTTTAGCAGTGTGCACCGATGAAGAAGTAATCTTTATAAAACCCAATGATGAGCTTCCAGAAAGTCTAATTGCAACAGAACTTGAAGAGTTGTGGAACAGTGATAGTATTAAAAAAGTAGGACATGACGTTAAAGAATGGATAACATATTTATTGAAATATGGTATAGAACTTAAAGGTCTTATTTTTGATACCATGATTGCTGAGTACTTACTTGACTCCCTTAGAAGCAGTTATCCTATAACCAGTCTTTCATATAAGTATCTGAATCGTACCATTCCTTCCATGGATGAGCTTTTAGGAAAAGGCAGGAGCATGAAAAAATACTCAGATATATCTTCCGAGCAATTGTCTGAGTATAGTACACAAAACGTAAAAGCTGTTTATGATTTATGGGAAATGCAAAAAGATGTTCTTAAAACCAATGGACAAGAAGACTTATTTAACAACATTGAGTTACCCCTTATAACTGTTCTTGCTGACATGGAATACCATGGCTTTAAGATCGATAAACAAAGACTTCATGAATACGGGGTAGTTCTTTCTAACAGAATAAAAACACTTGAGAAAACAATTTTCATGTTAGCCGGGGAAGAGTTTAATATTAACTCCCCAAAACAGCTTGGTAATATATTGTTTGATAAATTAAACCTACCTGTTGTAAAGAAGAACAAAACAGGTTATTCTACAGATGTGGAAGTGCTTGAAAAACTTTATAACAAGCATGATATCATACCCTGTATTATTGAATATCGCCAACTGGCTAAGTTATATGCAACATATGCTGAAGGTCTTGAAAAAGTAATAAATCCTAATACAGGTAAAATTCATTCAAGCTTTAATCAAACGGTGACAGCCACAGGACGTATCAGCAGTACCGAGCCTAATTTGCAAAATATCCCAATACGTCATGAGATGGGCCGTGAAATACGTAAAGCATTTATTCCATCCACCGAAAATGCTGTTTTTGTAGATGCAGACTATTCTCAAATAGAGTTAAGAGTATTAGCTCATATTACAGGCGATGAAGCGCTTATAAAGGCATTCGTCAATGGTGAGGATATTCACACTACTACAGCTTCATTAGTATTTGAAGTGGATGCAACGGATGTAACGCCTGAGTTGCGTAGGAGAGCAAAGGCTGTAAATTTCGGTATTGTATATGGTATTAGTGATTTTGGTTTAGCGAAAGATCTTGATATTACACGTAAGGAAGCAAAGCAATATATTGATGGTTACCTTACAAAGTACCCAAAAGTGAAGGTTTATATGGATGAAATTGTGCGTATAGGCAAGGAGCAGGGATATGTTGAAACACTCTTCCACAGAAGAAGACATCTTCCAGAGCTTGCATCTAAAAACTTTCATCAGCGATCATTTGGTCAAAGAGCTGCAATGAACACACCTATACAAGGTACTGCTGCAGATATAATAAAAATAGCTATGGTGAAGGTGTACCAAACATTAAAAGATAATGACCTTAAATCAAGACTAATTTTACAAGTTCACGATGAATTAGTTGTTGAGACAGTTAAAGAAGAACTTGAACAAGTTAAGCAAATTGTGAAACAATGCATGGAACAAGCAGCTCAACTAAGCGCTCCACTAATTGCAGATATTTCAACAGGAAACAATTGGTATGAGGCTAAGTAGTAGAGCCTAATATAACAATAGAAATTTATGGGTATTCCATTGGGAAATGTTGCCCAAACACATACAATAACAATAGAAATGGGTGTAGATTTTGCTTGTAATTGGTTTAACAGGCGGAATAGGTTCAGGGAAAAGTACGGTTGCTCGTATCTTAAAAGAAAATGGAGCAAACTTAATATTAGCCGACGATATTGCAAAAGAGATTATGCAGCCACATATGCCTGCTTATAAAAAGATTATCGAACACTTTGGAACTAATATAATGGCAGAAGATGAGCAAATTGACCGAAAGAAACTAGCTAAAATAGTTTTTTCAGACAATGAGCAACTATTATATTTAAATAAAGTAACCCACGGAGCTGTTGCTGACAGAATTAGCGAATTGATCTCCGAATTTCGCAAGTCACAACAAAACCTTGTTGCTGTTGAAGCCATTGTACCTATTAAGCATGGTTTTTTAGATCTTGTGGATACTGTGTGGGTGGTAATTGCAAGTGAAAAAACACGTATTAACAGGATTATGAAAAGAAGTGGCTTGACTTATGAAGAAGCTAAAAAGAGAATTGAATCCCAAATGTCAGATGATGAGTATAAATCAATTGCCGACCTAGTAGTATATAACGATGGAACATTAAAAGAGTTAGAAGAAAAAGTGTGGGGTTTACTTAAGAATGAGGAAAGCAATCCTTCATAAAAGAAGGTTTTCAAATATTTGCATTATTTTAGTTTTTCTAATACTGGTTTTTGCCTTCGCACCTTCATTATTAAGGCGCATGTTTCCAACGCCTTATCTGGAAGTGATAAAAAGTTATGCTTCAGAGAATGGATTAAAAGTGACTATGGTTTTAGCTGTAGTTAAAGCTGAAAGCGATTTTAGAGAAAAAGTAATATCTCCTAAAGGCGCAGTTGGCTTAATGCAAGTTACTGAGAGAACTGGACAATGGATAGCATCAGAATTGGGCGTAAATGAATTTACAACTGATATGCTAAAAGACCCTGAGTTGAATATTCGTTTTGGGTGCTGGTATTTGTCGTATTTATTGGGGCGGTTTGACGGAAATAGTGAGTTGGCTTTGGCAGCGTATAATGCAGGCGAAGGAAATGTTTTCAGGTGGCTTGATTCAGGTGATATAAAGTGGGATGCCGCAAATATTACATCATTACCATATAAGGAGACTGAAAGTTATCTTGTTCGTGTCAATAGAATCTATTTCGTATATAAAACGCTTTACCCTGAATTGGATTCGTGGTAAAATATGATATATTCAATTAAAGCAACATCTGGAGGTTCCAATGTACAATCATATGTTTGAAAGGGATTTATTATATCCGACGGACAATCCACTTGAACCAGGGAGCGTCCATGTATCCGTTCTTAGTCCAGATATAGATGGACGATTGCCTGTATTAATATCATCAAAGTCAGAGCATAATCCTATTGATTATATTGATGATGTTGTAGAAGTTATTCAAGCAGATATTTTTGATAGAATTCGTATTGATATTCGAGATTTAGGCGTTCTCTTTATTCATAAAAGCGAAGAAGAGTACACAAAGATTATTTACGAAAATGGCAAACCTGTAATTGGGTAGGATGCTATATCATTTTTTATGATAACTAATATGCTGTCAGGGAGTTTATACTTTGTCTGACAGTTTTTTATTTGCGAATTATTATTCACCACAAATTTTACCAAGTCTGCTACATCAACTCCAATATGCAAAAAATACCTATGGATGCACATAGATACTAAAAATGTTAATAATTGATAAAAAAATCAATATGCTATAATGTATAATTACTGGCATGAAATATCTGACAATTAAT
>JAAYPS010000121.1 GCA_012519655.1 Clostridiaceae bacterium
GCTATTATTATGGCTTTGAGTACGCTCACTATTACTCTTATTTGTATTTTGCTTGTTTGTCTGATGATGGTTATTGTTATGATGCTGTCTACTACCTTGATTATTATGGCTATTATTTTTATCCTGCCTATTACTGTATTGATTGCGTTTATTACTATTTCTGTTGCTAGCATTATTGCTAGTATTATTACTCCTATTACTGTTTTGATTATTGTTTGTCAATGTTTCACTCCTCCTTTAACTGTCTTTTTTATTGTCTGGCAGCACAATCTTTTACCCGACTGTCATCGAAATCGCGTATGGATATCTCCCCCGAAAGTATGGTTTTACGCTGCCCATCAGGTGTTTCTACAAGCAACTGTCCATTGTCAATTACATCAAGTGCTTTTGCCTGCCAAACTTTGTCTCCTTGATATACTATAATATCACGCCCTATAGTTAATGAAAATGCTCTCCAAATATTCATAAACTTTGCAGTGCTTCCTTTTTCGATAAAGTGAAGATATAAATCCTCAAACTCTTTTAATATCTGTGCTACTAAAGTGCTTCGAATAATCTCTTTTTCGGTATTAATGTGCAGTGATGTTGCTGTATCTTTTAACTCATCGTTAAAATCCTCGGTCCTATTCCACACATTAAGACCTATACCCAGAATAATAGCTTGAACTTTATCGGGTTCTGCCGACATTTCTGTAAGAATACCGCATACTTTTTTGTTGTCAATGAGAATATCATTAGGCCATTTTATCCCCAAATTGTTCTCTACATACTTTTTTAGCACTTTACACACTGCACTCGATGCCGCTAATGTAATGCACTGGACATCTTTTGGTAGAAGCTCAGGTCTTAAAAGAATAGACATATAAATTCCATCGTCAGCATTTGATTGCCAACGTCTTCCTCTACGACCTCTGCCGCTGGTCTGGCTTTTGGCCACCACTACAGTACCTTCACAGGCCCCACTAGCAGCCATCCGTTTTAATTCATCATTTGTTGAATCGATTATGTCAAAAAAAAATAAGTTCTGCCCGAGTATTTTTGTGTTCAATTTACTTACAATAGCACTCTTATCATAAATATCTCCATAATTTATAAGTTGATAACCCAGTTTATTCACAGATTGAATTTCATAACCTTCTTCTTTAAGCTTTAGAATATGTTTCCAAACAGCGGTGCGTGATACTCCAATCTTATCGCTGATCTGTTCCCCAGATATAAACT
The DNA here is from genome assembly GCA_012519655.1 of Clostridiaceae bacterium. Lineage (GTDB taxonomy): Bacteria > Bacillota > Clostridia > DSM-8532 > DSM-8532 > Thermoclostridium. Next base: position 1,222 of record JAAYPS010000121.1, read on the forward strand.
TCCCCTTATTCTGGATTAGTTTTTTGAGGATTCTATCTTTTGTATCCACTTATTGACCCTACCTTTCTCTGTATTAGAGTCTAATCTAAATCTATTTTATATTCTTTCAAGTCGGGCACCGGGAGAGTAATATACTTATTTGAAGCCTTGTCAAAGAAAAATGCTATCCCCTTGTTGTCATATTGCACGCCCTCTATCAGTTGGTTTTGGGATTGCGCTAACATGAAACAGTATAACAATACTTTATTAATTCCGCTATATCTTTCGTTAAATCCTTCAAGAATATTATTCACATATAAAGTTTCTGAGCTTTCATATAAAATTGGATCATCAAGTCCTTTTCCATACAAATGTATCTGTTCGCTAATAATTGTAGTGAAGATAAGGCACTCAGGATTTCTAAATGATCCAAAAATGTATTTATCAAGCGTAACCATTGTATCGATATATTTTTGTTTAATGTCCGGGGATTCCAAACTTAAATTGTATAGATCCTTATCTGCTATAATACAATCTTCGGCGGGAATATCTAGCTTAATACATTGAAATGCTGAATCCTTGCTCCTTTTATCATCATCTGGATGTAGTAATGCACAAATACATGGCTGTGGAAAAGAACTCCAGGGTGTCTGTACATTCTTGTTCTTCCATTCAGACAATTTCAAACCGCATTCAACAATTACTTCTGCTTTTTCAACTGGTACATATAAATATACCACCGCCATAAGTCTCGTTACGTAAACCTTATTTACCACTCTAAAAAATAATAAAATAAAACAAAAATTCTTAACAGTATTTAAGGTTTTATGTAACTTCCTCCTTCTTTTTTCTTATGATAATCTATATAAAGACAAAGTTGCGCACCTATTATGTTTTATTATATAATTATATAATACTATTTTAATGTTTGCAAAATCTTTTAACAATGGCTTTTGATAAGACACCCAAACTGAAAAATATGCAACATCGCAAAACACTCAACCTTGTTGATTAAACCAAAGCTACAAAATAATATTATCCTGAGGTATATTATGATAAGTCTGTTTGACATGGAGACAGAGCAGTTGAAAGCTCTCGCCCAGTACAGAGATGTATTGGAAAGTGGCAGTTCTTTTAAAAAGAACTTTTGGAAACATGAAAAAGAAAAAAACGGTATAAGGCTTAACTGTCAGGTAATTACACGCTATTGCCTGGAGTATATTGAGGCCATAACATACGACATGCTACCAAAATACAACTTAAAGCAACTAAAGGAAATATTCGTTAATAATAGGCTTTCTGGAATGCTTCAAACTGTTTTTGAAAACGATATTGTCAACGTTTTAATAAATGCATATCCAAAACAATTCGACAAAAGAGAGTTGAGAGAATGGATGTGGAGTAAACATGGTATATGGGATAATGATGACTATGTTATTGAAGCTGTCCAGTATATGGTTTTAAATGAAGGTATACGAAGGGTTGAACTAATACCTAAATATGACTGGAAAAAACGTTTGCTTAAATATGGTATATATAATATATTATCACGTTTCGACTGGTCAATATATAATCTGTTTGATTTTGTATATCCGGGACGTTTCCATCCCTCAGATTTTAGATACAGAGCAAAATGGAAGACTCCTTCTATACATCAATCTTACGAAAATGCCTATCATCTCATGGAAAAAATATTCACCGAAAATCAGCTTACCGATGATGATATTGTGTTGTTAAACAGCACGGGATTTAGAAAACTTGGATTAATAAGTATGCTACATAGTATTTTTGATGGGAAAAGCGAAAAAGCTAAGGAGTATTATTTTTATAAGACCATTTCAAATGTTGAAAACAAGAAAAAATTACAGCTACTTATTCAGAAGGCAAAGACAAAAAAAGAAAATGAAGCCATTAAAAAAAGATTATCCGCAGTTTCAACTGGGAAATATCTCTATAACCTTCACTCAAATAGTGGAACATACTCATACTTAAAACGATGTGCAGAGAAAAGGAATATAAAAATCGGGGATCTGGTAGAGCAATTTGGCTATGTCTATAAGAGCTCAAGAGCTGAGCATAAAAAAATCAATCCGAAACAAGTCTGGGATTTGAGGATAAATGGGCATACATATGTTGAAATTGCAAAAAAGCTTGGCAGTAATCCTACTTCCATCTCTAATATGTGTAAACAGCATTTCGGTGGTGACCCATTGATTCCACGCCCCATAGATGACTATATTACCATACAAGAGCTAATGGATTCTTATCATATGGATCATAAAACTATTATGAAACTTGTAACTCAAAATGGTTTTGAAAATCATTTTACAATAAGAAATAGATACCTTAAGAAATCTGAAATAATACCTTCTATTCTTGAATATAAGAAAAATAACTTACAACATAAAGCTCTGCTAAACAGATATGGACAAAATCAATTACTCCAACAATCATGTGCGTCTGACTTGTTAATAGGATAATTGTCAAGTTGAGTACTCCTTTGGTTGACCAAAAGGTGAGGGTTGGGTACTTTTAATATGTTTGAAAATAATGTAACATTAATTTATTCTATATTATCAAGCAGGTTGAACTGTAATTTCCCTTTGCCCCCCTACAGTTTAACCTACTTTTTATTTATAGACATTTTTTTGCTTATAAACACATATTTATAAAATATTTCTCAAGATTTTTCTACAAAATAAGTAAAGTTTATTCGACTAAATTGCTTCTTACAGCAAAAACAGCAAGTTGAGTACGATCATGAGTGTTTGTTTTCACAAAAAGTTCACTTATGATATTCCTTATTCGTCCCTCGCTGAGCATTAACAAACTGGCTATCTGCTTGTTGCTTTTTCCCTCTACTACAAAATTCAGTACATTTTGCTCGGTTGCAGTTAAGTGGATTTCTGGTCTTTCTGGTTCGTTTTCAGATATGGATTCAACCATTGTATCCAGCACGTTTTTATGGAAAACAGGGTATCCTTTATAAACACTTTTGATAGCCATTCTTATGTGATCATATCCAGAATCTTTAAGGACATATCCTTCAGCACCATATTTTATGGCTTTCTTAATATATTCCTGATCTTCAAAGGTTGTAAACATTATAACTTTTATTGATGGAATATACTTTTTTATAAGCTTAGTTCCCTCAATACCATCGCAAATAGGCATCCTAACATCCATAATAACTATGTCAATTTCGTGTTTACAACATAAGTCAAAAGCCTCTTTACCGTTAGTTGCTAGACCTATCACCGATAGTTCGGTATCCTGCTCTAAAAGGTTCATCATGGATTCTCTAAAAAGCAGACTATCGTCTGCAATTAAAATTCGTATTTTATTCTTATGCGATTTTATTACCCCCTTAGCCTGAACTAAACTGGTATTTTCGCAAATTATTAATCTTTTTCTATTTCCGCTATGTTCTAAAGTAGAATCACTGCTATTTACAACATTTAACTACAAGTAGCTTTGCTTTTCCTATTATTGTTGAACATATGGTAAAAAACAAAAGCAGTTATAGCAGCACAAATAACTTGTATGAAATACCTGTTGCATATATACCACATATTCCCTTAAGTGTAACAAAACTAATGGATTTGTAGTGACGTAATAACGCCACCGAAGGAACCAGGTTTCTTTTTTGTTTCGTTAAAGCCTTACAAGCTCTACTTTTCCCCAGACTCCCAGTTTATCTTCTATTATTATGACAACACCCGCTACGCCCTCTATGTTTTGAGCCTTTTTTAGCGATAAATCGATATCTCTGGAGCTTTTAACCATATTTCCAATGGCAGTAGCTGCAGCATCAGCAAGACATGCATCTGTTGATAGTGTGACAACTGCATCTGCTTTCCCAAAACTAAGGGAGTGCCCAACTGTTCCCGACGAAGTGCAAATACTCATTGGAAGTTGCTTTGGCCCAAGCTTTATACCAATCTTCCCAGATAACCTTGAGTCTCCTGCATACACTCCTATGATTCTCTCTTTGGTACCTGAAATATATATGTCGCCACCATTTTCAACAATTAATTCCTTAGAGTATTTTTTTAAGTCATTTGCTACATACAAACTAATGGCTCCTGCAATGGCAGCCATTGGTCCAACCCCTGTCAGTTCTGAAGCCTGACACATATGCTTTACAATTAAAGGAGCATCATCCAATGGTTTTACAGGTTTTAGACTATTTAAAAAAACCGGCTGCTTGCGAATATACTCCTCCACTTGCTGCCGGTATTTTACAATGCTTGCTTCCGCTTGTTGGCTAAGATTGGTCGTAGCCCCAATACACAAATCAGTTTGCTCAACTTTTTTTGTAAAGTATACTAAATCCCCACCATTGAACACTCTTCTGTAAAACCTTTTTTCTGCATTAGTACCCATAAATTATATCCTGTCTCTGCTTAATTTATCTAATACCATCGTTCTTAACGTTTTTATAGATAAATGAAATTATTCTTCACTCTCCCTATGATCCAAATGTAATATCCTTAAGGGACATGCCTTTATGCATAACCCACACACAAGGCACTTTTCTTTATTAAATGTTAAATAAAAATCAGGTTGCTCAATTTGAAGGGCATGTGAAGGACACACAGTTGTACATGCACCACAGTGAATACATTTTTCCTCCTGTATTGATAATGTACCATTAAATATGTGGCATTTTATTCCCTGTCCTTCTATAAACTCAAGAGCATCGTCGATGTTTTTCTCGTCTCCTAATAGTTCTACAACCAGCTTACCAGTTTTATTTAACCGGACATCAGCATTCAAGATATTAACTTCCAACGAATACTCACGAACTAACAAAGTCATCAAAGGGAATGTTACTTTGGAAGGTGGAAATGTTAAGTTAGCTTTTATTTTTTTCACCCTAATACCCCCTTACTTCAAGCTTGTTAAGACGTTTCTTGTCTGTAGGCAACCCCTCAGCTGACTTAGTTAATAAAAATTCACCCTTTTTTATTTGTGTTTTTAATAAATCTGCAATTTCTCTTGCTTTAACCGTACTGGACAGTGGAGATGTCGGCACCTTTTTATTATTTATGGTTACATAACCACTTCTCAGCTCCTGATAGGATACTGCTTGTGAAAAAGACGTCTTTCCGCTTTTATCAACAATATTCGTATAGATATCCTTATCCGACACCGCAGTTTTCATCGCCATATCTTCATCCAAAATCGGAATAGGAATACCCACCCCTACAAAAAGCGTTGTGCCATACTTTTCATACGTTGCAGCACGTATAAAATCCGTTGACATCTTTTTTAGGTCGCCTATTAACGCCAACGTGCCTGCGGAACTTGCGGGTGTGCCATTTGGCATGCGTACCTGTCCTGGATCATGCTGGGTTCCCTGAAAAGACACATATCCATGTGTGCCTCCAATGAAAACACGTGTTCCAATGCCAATCGTACGGTATTCCGGATCATTTAGCAATGGACTTAACTGGCCCGAGGTACAATATGTAACATTACCAAACTCGGGCAATAATGTTCCCATATAAGTATAAATAGTTCTGTCAGATGAATTTGTTCCTGCCGGGTAATTTTGATAGCAATTTCTTGGATTAAACATAAAAGCTTGATTTACATTGTTTTTATTTATTGTGGTTGCAATACTCTTTCTTGGATAGCAGTCAGTCCCATAGCTTTCAGCATATAGTTTTATATCTTTTCCTGCGATAAAATCCTCAATAACATGGGCACCACCGTATTGCATTCCTTGACTTTCGGATAACTCAGTAGCACCAATATATGCGTCAACTGCAGCAATACCTCCATATGCCATAACATCATTGAGCCAAACCCTTGTCATACGAATAGGAGGATCGGAGTGACCGAAATTAATAAATGCTCCACTTGAACACATAGCACCAAAAGTTCCGGTTGTAACTACATCCACCATTTTTGCTGCCTTTTTGGCTCCGTTTTCCTCTACTATATCGATCATTTCTTCTGCAGTTACAACGACTGCCTTACCTTCAAGAATCCTCTCATTGATCTCTTCGATTGTCTTTACAGGCATATTTTCAGCTCCTCATTTTTTAACTCATATTGAGCCTTTGATTATAGTTCAATCCGAATTAGTTAATTATATACCAATTTTTATATAGAATGCATAAATATTTAATTAATTTCATGCATCCCGATTTACCTTTTCTAATTATTAATTATTATACCAATAATTAAGGATTTTGCAATTTTAGTTTCTAAAGGCTTTTGCCATAAAACTTAATAATTTTGCATCTCAAGAAAGCCGATTTATAGAATATTCAAGCTTCTCAGATCCTGTCTTAAAAGTTGTGGGTTTTTGAATACAACACCCTCAATACCAAGCTCCTTTGAAGCAGATATATTGACCGGTGTATCATCGATGAAAAAACATTCAGTTGGATTTAGAGAAAATTTTTGAAGCATTTTCTCATATATTTCCTTCTCGGGTTTCAAAAGACCGTAGTGACTGGATATAAACATTCCATCAAAAAGCCTGAAAAAGTCATATTTACTATAAACAGTTTCAAATGCTTCTTTATGATAATTTGATAAAACAAAAGTATTATAGCCTTTTGTTTTTATCTCTTTCAGCAGATTTATACTCTCTTCTATGGGTGTCATTATTTCAATCCAATTGTGAATCAGGTATTCTATTTCCCTTGATAGGCTATTACATTCAGACGCCATAATTTTTATAGCATCATCGTAGCTGACAGTCCCCCTATCTAAGTCCAGCCATGTCTTGCTACCGAACACGATGTTATATAGTCTTTCTGATTTTTCGCCTCTCCCATATAGTTTGTATAGGTAGTCTTTAGGTTCAAAGCGTAAAAGCACTCTTCCTATGTCAAATATTACGGATTTTATCATGTTTATTTCTCCTCCCTGATGAGTGTGTGAGCAATGCTTCTGTGCCCCATAATTTCGGGATGCTGATGTACTTAAATGGTCAGTACTTTTGTAAATATCAGGCTTTTAGCCATTGTAGCATATTTTCGGAGCATTTATATGTAAATAAGGAACATTCTTTGAGAAAAACTCGTCTTATTAAAAACAGATTTCTACCAGTAGGTTGTGTTTATACAAGAAGTTTTGGATATTTTACTAACTTGGTAATATTTAATTCATTTGTAACGTGCTTTTTTGAGAAATATGCTATACTAATGCTGTGATTTTTTGTTATTCCTGTAGGGAAGTTTCACAACTTTAATCTGTTCAAATCAAGAAAGGTGTGATTGGATTTGTTAGACACATTATTTGACCTTTATCAGCAAGTTCGTGGGTTCGGTTTAACCATAATATTCACCACATTTGTAATATTTGTCGTTGCTTTTGTAGCCAATCTGATAATTCGTAATAGGTATATCAATATTCTTGAAGATCTTCTTGCCTGGCATCGTAGAAAGGAAGGAAAATTCCACTCAGACATATTAAATAAGATCGTTGAGGATTATAAGAATACTGCTACAGAGAGTTATAGTGAGGTTAACACACAAGCAATTATTGAGAAAAATTTTAATTTACATCTAAGAATTCTTGCTTTAGGAGAACGTTTTATTAAAAATTCAAACACACTTTTAATAACTCTTGGATTGTTCGGGACATTTGTAGGCCTAACAGCCGCCGTGGCAGAGCTTTCTGGCTTATTCATAGAAATGGACATTTCAGCCCTTATGGAAAATGCAGGCATACAAACTCTTATTAGAAAACTTATAGGCTCTCTTGAAGGAATGTCCGTGGCTTTCGTGACAAGCCTTGTAGGTGTAGGTTGTTCAATTATATTGACAATTCTTTTAACCATCTTCAGTGCTGAAGAAGCAAGAGAAAACTTAATGGTACAAATTGAAGAATATCTTGATAATGTTGTAGCATTAGTTGTATCACAGGATAAAGAAACAGAATATTCAATCATGAACAATATACTACGTGAAACTTTTATGGAGTTCGGTGATAGAATCCAAACCTCACTACAAAAAACCGTAGAGGACTTTGGAGATAAGCTAACTACAGTTGTAATGGATGTTAATGTGTCAAGTCAAACCTTAGATAATACAATTGATAAGTTTGATGCTTCTCTTGCTAATTTTTCATCCAATATGAAAGATTTGAATGAATTTAATATAAATATGCGCAATAACATTGCAATAATGGATGTAAACTTTATTAAGGTTACCGAAGCACTTACAAAATCAACTGATATCGTAGCCAGTAACTATCAAAGCATTGAGAACTTTTCCAATAATATTCGTGAAGCTGCTGATGAAATGACTACATACAATCGCCAACTAGTTAGTGATATAACCCAACTTGTCAGTGAAATAACGTCCACTGTCCAGGTTGTAGAAAACCTTTCTGGGATAATGGATACAAATATGCAGCAACACACAAGAGACCTTGAAATTTACCAGGAAAACTTTACGCATCTGATGTCAATGATGAATAATGAAATAAAGGATTTTGGAAAGCTTGCTGCTGTGTCATTCCTCGATGTAATGAACAAGGCAAGTGCGGAATTAGGACAAACAGTCAGTTCTTCCCTTGAAGAAAGTCTAAATAAAATATTTAAGCTTTTAGACCAGTTCCGGGAAAACCAAAATCATTTCGCAAAAGCTATAGCTTCTCTTCCTGATCAGGTTTTGACCTACAATCAGGCCGCTACAGCAAAAATAGATCGTCAATTGAGTGAATTAAGAGATGATATTTCAGAAAGATAAGTTCAACGTTTAAAGCTGTCAAAACCGACTCGTTGAAGGAGGTATACTTTAGATGAAAGCACGTAATAGGAATTTTAGAAAAAACCAAGAGGAGGTCAATTTCTGGCCATCTTTCACCGATGTAATGTCCACAATTGTATTGGTGCTTTTCTTCTTAGTATTTTTAGCATATTTCCAACAGATGTTTTCAATCGCAATCTGGAATGAAAAACTTGATAATACAAAATCAGAGTTATTGGCAACCGAGGATCATTTGAAACGTGCTGGAGATGAGTTGGAACTTAAAAAGTTAGAGATCTCAGATAAAGAAGATGCCCTTCGCATTATGCAGAATGAAGCAGAAAAACTCAAAGCCGAAGTAGAGCAAGGAAAGCGAGAATTGACAGTTTCAATTGAAAAACTATTAGAGCAAGAAAAAATAATAGCCAACAGCAATCAAGAATTAGGCGAGCTGAGAGGAAAGCTACAAAATATTTCATTGTTAAGATTAAATATTCTTGAAGAGGTGAAAAACTCTATAGAGGATGAAATTGGAACAAGCACCACTCCTGACGGAGAACCTTTAGTTGCAATCGATAACAATGCAAATCTTATGATTAATAACCAGCTTCTATTTGCAAAAAGCTCTTCGGATATATCCTTTGAAGGACAGGCCTTATTAAGCAGGTTTGCAGTAGCTTTTGAGAAAATACTTGATGACAAAGATATTCGTGATTATATTGATTCTATTAATATAGAAGGTCATGCAGACATTGATGGTTCATACCAAAGCAATTACGAACTATCATGTAAAAGAGCGTATGCAGTAATAAATACAATGATGGCCAAAAATCCAACTCTTGAACAAAAGTATGGCGAATATTTTGCAGCAACTGGTTTTTCAGAATTTCGACCTGTTGATCCAAGAACCACCGAAGCAGCAAAAAGTAAAAACCGCCGTATACAGATTTCTATTACAATTAAAGACACACATGTTCAGAACATAATTCAGGAGTATTTGGAAGATACCGAAATTGGCGAATAGGGTTTTATAAGTAGGAGGATAGAATGGATCAAAATACACTTTTAGACATACGTATTATTAAGTTCCAGGACTATATTCGCAGAAAACCTAACAGCCCTTTTGGCTATTATGGGCTGGGCGTTCAATATATGCTTAGCAATAAACATCAATTAGCAGATAAGATGTTTACACAGTCATTAAAAATAGACCCCTGTTATATGCCTGCTAAACTGGGTAAACTTGAATATTATCTAACTAAAAGCAAATTTGTAAATGCAGCACGTTATTATCAAAAAAATAAGGATAGTTTCCTTGAGAAAAAAATATACATTAAGCGTATACATAATTTTTCAAGCCGTTTATATATATCACGTAATTTCTTTGAAAATTTAAGAAAGTTTCGCTCGTTATTTGCGTTTAATGAAAAGGTCGGAATCCTCCAAAAAATGTATAACAACAGCACTGAAAACACCGTAGTTAATATTCTATTAGCTATGAGTTTTATTAAAGAAAAAAGAGTGGATGATAGATCATTAATGTTATACAAGCTTTGCGTGAATATGAACGGTATAATTGATAAGCTCAGATGGGACCTTGTAGAAATTATTTCAAATAAAGAGCCCTTGATTTTACATAATGAAAAAATTGCTGGACTTTTTCAATCCATACCCGAAAAGGTATACAAAAAAGATTATTTAGATTTTCTTCTTTCCACCTTCATTTCTCAACAAAATAAAGAAAAGGTGATTAACGCATTTTCTTCATTACAAGAAAACCATGTATTACCTAACAATACCACACTATGGAAGTATATTGATTTTTGTAGCAATAATAATATTTGGAATTCTACCGTCGCATTATACTGCCAGAAACTTATTGAAGATGGATGGATAAACAATTCCCTTGCCTCATCAGCTTTCACGCTACGAAACAAAGGAATTGTTGATAAAGATAATAAAATGTTCAAAACCCTTGCACTTTATGGATATGTAGGACATTGAAAAAGCCCCGTATAATCCATTGTACTGTACGCATTGTATGCGAAATTCAGGTATTTACATCATTTAATATCCATACAATTTGCTTTTATAATCTCTAATACCAGCTCTGTAGCTTTGGCCATGTCTGAAATAGCTATCTGCTCATTTGTGCTATGCACATTCGTCATCCCAACACTTATGTTTACTGCGGTAATACCTTTCGTGTTTAGGATATTTGTGTCGCTTCCCCCGCCTGTTGAATGTGGTAACAATGGAAGCCCCAGTGAATCAGTTGCTTTTTTCAATAGAGCCATAATTGCATGGTCTTCGGGAACAAAGAAACCGTCATAGGATCTTTCAACTTTAACCTCTAACACAGCCTTTTCCATCTTAATGCTCTCGGTAAAAGACTGAACCCATTGGTCCGTATATTTGTTAAGCTTTTGCTCGCTTATACTTCGCAATTCACCTTCAGCAACTACCTCATCAGGAACAATATTACGTGCTCTTCCACCTTTGATTGTACCAAGATTACAGGTAGTATCCTCATCAATTCTTCCCATGAAAGGCAGGTTGGCAATAGCGACAGAACAAGCCTTAATTGCGCTAACTCCTTCTTCAGGAGAAAGCCCTGCATGAGCCGATTTTCCCTTAACTTTAAACTCTACTTTGTTATAATAAGGAGCCTTTACTGCTACAGTTCCAATTGGACCTCCCTCATCTAATACAAATGCATATTTGGCTGGTATTTTTGAAATATCAAGTCCAATTGCTCCAAACAGTCCACCTTCTTCTGCTATAGAAAAAACTACATATATATCACCATGGGGCATCTGTTGTTCTTTTAGTACATGAATTGCCTCTAATATACAAGCAACACCTGCTAAATCATCGCCACCCAGCACAGTGGTTCCATCACTGGTAATAATATCACCATTTATTATGGGTACCTTTCCACTACCTGGCTCAACAGTATCCATATGTGCCATAAAAAGCAGAGGTGCAGCGTCTATTGTGCCAGGGATTTTGGTGATTACATTTCCTGCATTTCCGCCTATCGCTTCACCCGAGTTGTCTTCATATGGTTCATATCCCATCTCAGTGAGTTTCTCTATTAGAAGATCAGCCATTTGTCGTTCCTTGCCAAATGTACTATCTGTTCGAACCAAATCACAAAATACATCTACAAGCCTTTTCGAATTAACATTGGACTCATTTTTTATAGAATAGTCTTTGCTCATTTTTCCCTCCATTTATCATTATGTGTAATTAAATACCTGTATAACTCTTGATTGTCCCGTGACTTCACAATCACACCCTATGCTTCATTCCACTCCGGTAGAACCAAAACCACCACCACGATTTCTACCCAAATCCGAAACTGAATTAACAATATTAAACCTCATTCTCGGCACTTCCTGTAAAACAAGTTGTGCAATCCTGTCTCCCTTTTTTATATGATATACACCTTGTTTATTACCACGTGAATCCACTGTATAATATTCATGGGTATCACTGCTATCCTTTGAGGTAATAGATGAGTTAGTAACTATAATTCCTAATTCATCTCTATACCCGGCATCTATAGTTCCAGGAGAGTTAGATATGCGCAATGGTGTTCTAAGTGTTATTCCGCTTCGTGGTCGCACCTGAATCTCAAACCCTTCTGGAATTGCGAATTTTAGTCCTGTAGGAACTATAACAGTCTCGTTTGGCTTTATTATTACATCTTCAGCAGCGCAAACATCCATACCTGCATCCCATTCATTTTGATATTGGGGCAACTTAACGCCTTCCCTGCATATTTCTACTGCTACATAAACTTCTTTCATAAATAAACCACCCATTCATAGCATTTTCCATATTGTATATTTAAGTTCGGTTGTTAAATATATTGTAGTTATTTAACCTTTTCGTAATGTTAAATGTTAAGTATGATTTTATTAATCCACGCCACGATAATAGTGACCCTTTGTTAGACCCTTCTCCTTTAGTTTGGTAAGCAAACTATCACATTGAAATGTATAATCAGCATTTCTGTTGACCCATAGCTGTCTGTAAAACTTACATATTTCATTTATTTCATCAGGTGTTTCATCCATTATGTCAATTCTAAGTGTTTTCACATGGGTGCTCTCAAAAGGCGCTAAATCATCAATCATAAGTGTTTTACTATTGTATAGCATTGTTCTGTTTAGAATCGGGTTGGTTCTGTATAAAAAGTTTTTTCCTAACCGATCTGTAAGATATCCCTGCTTATACGTACATTCTCGGCATCTTCCAGTGCAAATATTTATATTGCTTCCCGGACAATACTCAAGTGTCATAACAGGTATTAACCCATATACACAGGCCTCAAGGGGTATACCTTGAGAGTTTAATTCAGCCAGCGCATCGAAATTAAGCTCTATAGAGGGAATAATTCCAGAAGGTTTATACTCACGTAAAACTTCAACTGCAGATGAGTTAAATATATTCATTTGAAAATCGATTATAACTGGTATGTCACGGAACTCATTACGCATTCGATTAAGAGCTCCTAAATTACCCACTAGTAAACCGTCAGGTGGATTATCCAACGATGCAATTTTCTTTACAAACGTATCCATCTGTTTGTCGGTTAACACTGCTGGTACAGCTGCATAAGCTTCAATTCCCCTGCTTTGTATTTCTTTAGTTAAATTATAATCCTCAAACCTAAGATATACTCTATCAACTGCTAAACTATCCCACACTTCTTCAGGAGGTGTCTTACTAAACATAAGACTTATCTTTCTTTCATGAGATAACTTTTGAGCATTCCCTGGAAAACGAATTGTTTTTTTAGCCATATCCTGCCTTATAGGAGTCTTTGCACGCTCTTCAGATAGTTGGTTTAATGCTTCTCTTCTCATTTCATTTATCACAGAAATAGCTATGAAGGCATTATCATCTACCAGAGCATTTATAGAGTCAAAATAATAGGGTGTATCGCCTGTTTTTTTCAATTGTTCACTTATACGTTCTGAAGTTATTGGTTTTCCCCGAGCTACTTGGCATAAATCTTCTCCCTCATATTTCACGCTATGTCCCGAATAATCGCTGATTATTAATAAGGGCTTTTGACCTATAGATAAGCAAAACTCACCTCTTACAGGTACTGTTGGAGTGGTGCCTTTTGCAAGCTCGGACAGATTATCCA
>JAAYPS010000122.1 GCA_012519655.1 Clostridiaceae bacterium
GAATACTTCCGCGACTATTGCTTGTTCATGAATGATTCAATGAGTACAAATATCTCAAAGGTAGTCATTGACTGAAGTATATGGACGGTGTGTAACATACATCGGTAACCTCTAAAACGAGGGGTGTTCAAGAGTGGTGCAAATTTTAACGATTTGATTTGAGCGGTGCATTTTATCAATAGTTAGTGCCTTCGCCAAGTCATAAGCTATATTTTTGTTGGCAATCACCAATGAAAATGTAGCTTTTTGTTTTAATAGTATATTTGATCTTTATGTGGTAGAATGGATTCTAATTGTGCTTCTTAATAAAGTTGGTAAATCAAAGGATAAATAATTATATGTATTTAGCTATCCAACGCCATAGTTGAATGATATTCAATATGCGATGGGAGGATTATGCGCTAAAACGCAGGAGGGCTTAATATCCATACGGATTTTTTGCAATGCTCAACTTGGTAGGCTTTATTCTGGCGTTCGGAAACTCTGGAAGTATTTTGATATTTAACATCAATAGAAGACAATTGAAATGGAGAGGAACAATCGACATGAAAAAAAGACTAAAAAACAATCAACTAATACGCACACTTTTTGATTTAGAAGGAAATCCACGTGCATGTGTTTACACCGAACCATTATGGGGCCTTTCAATGAATCTTTGTATACCCTATGCATCTGTATATATGCTTGCACTTGGCTTAAGTGATGTACAGGTAGGGATGATATCTTCAATATATATGTTTTCTCAGATGATATTTGCATTTTTGTCTGGTGCAATAATCGATAAAATGGGCAGAAGGTTGAGTACATCTGTGTTTGATTTTTTGGCATGGAGCCTTCCGAGCCTTATATGGGCATTTAGCCAGGGCTTTTGGTTCTTTGTAGTAGCGGCATTGCTCAATGGTATGATGAGGGTTACTACAGTAGCCTGGAATTGTCTTTTAATAGAGGACGCTCCAAAAGATAAAATAACCAATATTTATTCATTGGTGTTCGTTGCGGGCAATCTATCTGTATTATTCGCACCAATATCTTCAATATTAGTTGCAAAGCTTACCCTTGTACCAGCTATAAGAATACTTTATATAAATGCTTTTATTATTATGACTGCAAAAGTAATACTTTTGCACAAATACTCAACCGAAACAAGAGTTGGTAAAATAAGACGAGAAGTATCTAACAATATGTCATGGATGCAGATGCTATCTTATTATAAGAGTGCGGTACATAAGATAATTAATTCCAAGAGTACAATATTTGCTATAACAATAAGCATTTTAGTAGAGGTTGTGGTGATGATTGGAGTAACCTTTTGGCAAATTATAGCGTCAAGACGTATAGGTGTACCTGATGCATTATTACCAATCTTCCCGATGATACGTAGTCTACTTTCGATTTTCCTTTTCTTTACGGTAATATCACGAATTAATCAAGAAAAACTAAAGTGGCCACTATATGGGGGCTTTATAAGCTCCATTATCGGTTGTATATTGGTGATTTCAGTTACTAGCACGAATGTTTTCGGATACGCTATTCTGTCAGTATCACTTATTTTTGAAGCATTAGGTATAGCTGTTCTAAATACACTTAGGGAATCGCTTGTGGCTATTAATGTTGATCCCACTGAGCGTTCATCGATTATGGCATTACTTCAGACGACAATAATGCTAATTAGCATGCCTTTTGGATATATTGCTGGACGTCTAAGCGATATTTCAAGAGTACTTCCCTTCATTCTAAGTATTGGATTATCAGTTTTAGGTATTGTGATGACAGCGTTATTTTATCGTAAAGCTACCAGCTCATGTAAACTTAAAACAGGAAATGATGCTGTTTAAGAAAACTAAGTTGAAAGAGGGGAAACAAAATCGCAGTCATGGACTTGTTTGATTAGTTTCCCCCTTTTATAAATGTATCATTGAAAAACTAGTTTTTTGTTTTTAGGTTCAAAAAACATATCTTTATGCCTTCAAACCAGATATTTTAATACCCTCAATAAAATACTTTTGAGCAAGGAAGAAAATAATTAGTACTGGTAACATGGTGATAACAGCAACAGCCATCATCATACCAATTCTTGCAGTTCCCTGCGTACTGTTTAAAAACTGTAAACCGATAGAAATAGTATATTTTTGTGAAGAATTCAGGTATATTAAGGGAGTGAAGAAATCGTTCCAATGAAAAACCAAAGCCATTACTCCAACACACAGAGCAACAGACTTTATAGAAGGCAGCATGATTCTCCAAAAAGTCTGGAATGAATTAGCACCGTAAATACCGTTATAGACCTCTTTATAAATATCAGTGGAAAAATACTTGAAAATGCCTTATAATAGAACTAAGTTCATATATGATTTGGACAATCTGTAAAAAAGGATTGTCCTTTCTATTGACTTA
>JAAYPS010000123.1 GCA_012519655.1 Clostridiaceae bacterium
AAGTAAGTCCTTCTTTTTAGTTGTGTTATATAAAAAGTCATGGCATGAGATAACTGTTTGGAATAATAAATATAGAATTTATATTTTCAGGAGTTGAACGTATTGTGAGGTTGAAAAAAGTCTGTCTTTTGCTTACAATTACTATTATCGTAACTTTATTTGCAAATCTATCCCCATACCATGTATCAGGCCAGGTAGAGCCTATAGCCGAGGTTGAAGAAAAACTTCAGGGAATCTCTGACATTGAAGAAGCTGTAATGGCGGATTTGTTTACCCTTTCTCAAGAGATTGAAGAAATGGAAAGGCAACATCAAATAATGACCGCCGAAATTGAGCATTTGCAAACCCTTACTGAAGAAATTGCAAAAGAAATTGAAATAAAGCAAGACTCATATAATAGCCAACTTAGTGTTCTTGAAAAAGTTCTTGTATCTTACCAGCGTAAGGGACCTGCTTCTTTCATTGAAACAGTTTTAAAATCAGAAAGCTTATCTGAATTTATCCAAAGCTTAAACATTATTCGTGAAATCAGCAGGAATACTGGTCTACTTTTAAGCGATATTGAAAATGCGAAAGAGCAATTAGCTTTAGAAAAAGAAAGCTTGATAGATAAGGAGCAAAAATTAGCAGAGTATGCAAAACAGCTACAAGCCACTCTTGATGATATGTATGCATTAAGGCAAGAACAAGAATCAATTTTGAACTCCTTAGGTGAAGCCAAAGAAATCTATGAAGGAGAATTACAACTTCTACAGCAGTTATGGGATGATATCAAAGTTTTGTTTTCAGACATTATTGTTAATTTTACAAACATCGTATTAAGAGGGGAGTTCCCTATTGAAGCATTAAATTTGAAACTTAGCTTCCCACGCATCTCTGGCACAATTTACCACGACACAATTAACGATATTATAAAAACTCAACCCGAGTTACCTGAGATGATATTTACATTTACGCCCGACGGAATATGGCTGGACATCCCTGAAAAACATCTCTCTCTTCGTGGTGTTTTTTCAATCATTAATGAAAGTATCTTGAAATTTGAAGTAGCAGAAGGCAGTTTTTTCAATATGCCATTGACAGAAGGCTCAATTGAAGAATTATTCAAAAACGGAGCTATTGTTATTGATTTTAAAGAGTTATTAGGTGATGTGATTTTAGAATCGGTTGAAGTATTTGATGAGTACCTAAAGTTTGTAATCTTACCTAATTTTTCATAAATTTTTGGAGGACGTAGAAATGATTCAAGCAAAGGATATTTCTTTACAATACGCTGATGGTACGATGGGGCTTTATAATTCTGACTTTACAGTGAAAGCTGGAGAATTCATTTATATTGTCGGACCAAGTGGCTCGGGGAAAACTAGTTTGCTAAAGCTGTTGATGGGTATTGAATTTCCATCCACAGGCTCTTTATATGTCATGGGACAAGCAATTCGTAAAAGAGAATTGAAAAAAATCAGAAATATGCGTCGACATATAGGGCCAATATTCCAAGAGTTTAAACTTATTCAGGGTAGAACTGCTTATGAAAACGTGATAATGGGTATGCGTTTTTTAGATATTCCAAAGCGACAAATGAAATTGAATGCTAAAGATGCATTAGAGCGTGTTGGTTTAGAAAACAAATCTTCAGTATTAGTGGAAAGACTATCGTTTGGCGAGGCGCAGAGAGTTGCAATAGCAAGGGCTATAGCAAGAAAACCAGCCTTAATACTTGCTGACGAGCCCACTGGTAATTTAGATCAGGATAATGCTATTAACATAATGGATCTATTAAACTCTATCAAAGATAAAAATACAACTGTGTTGGTTACTACACATGCGACACATCTGATAGATAACTATCCAAACGCTTCGCTCATAAGAATAGAAAAAGGAAGAGTAACTATTGAACGCCGGGGTGAACAAAAATGAAGAATGCTTTTTATTATATTAAAGAATCTATTAGAATAATTCGTAATAACTCACTTTCAAACTTATTCTCCTTTTTAGGTACAGCGCTAATACTATTCTTGCTAGGACTTATTGTAGCTCTTTGGGGAGTAAGTAGTCAATTAACAAACCTTCTCCAAAACGAAGCTGAGATAAGTGCCTACTTTGAAGAGGATGTTAAAAACACAGACGAACTATTACATATAATTCAACAACTAGATGGAGTATGGGATGCTAGACTTGTAAATGAGCAAGAAGCACATGGTCAAATGGAAAAAATCTTAGGTGAAGAGTCTAATATATTACAATTATTTGATCAAAATCCTTTTGAAGCATACATTGAAGTGAAAATTCACCTGGAGCAAATGGATTCAGTTATTATGCAAATATCAAATATAAAGGGAATAGATTATGTAAGAGATAATAAGGATGTGCTAAAGCAAATAGATGGAATATCAAAAGCAATAGAAATACTTAGTTACCTCGTAATTGCAGCAGTAAGCATAACTACACTAGTGATTATATCGCATATGATTCGCCAGGGTATATATCAAAATCGTCAGCAAATAAATACACTCCTGCTTTTAGGAGCACCTAACAGATTTATTAATTCACCTTTTATATTTGTGGGGTTTTTATTGACTTTTGGCGGAGGAATAGTTGCCACTCTTTTAATAAATATTTTAGTAAACCAAAGCTATGTGATTCTAGGGCAATCTATTCCATTTATACCAATGCCGCCTAAAAATCAATTAGTATATGGCTTGAGTATATTCCTTTTATCGGTAAGTGCAGCACTAGGAATACTCGGGAGTTTATTTGGTCTGTCGACTATAAACAAGGAAAAATAGATCTATTGGTTCGTACCTTTAGGGCTGCTGATCAGATTGGTGCTTTTGTCTTCGTTTAGTTACTGTTTCATTCACAACGCTATACATCTTCTGTATACCGTCTACTGATACTTCATATCCAAATGCATCATCATGCTTTATTCCTATTTTCGCAGCCTCTTGGGACGCATCAATGTTTGCAGCAAGAAATATGAATTCCCAACTATACTTTTCCTCTTGATGCTTAATGAGTTCTCTTACTCTATCATAATTAAATTCCTTACTAGAATTCTCCATACCGTCGGTTGTAATTACGAAGATTACTTTACCAGGACGTTCATGTTCCTGTGTCTTTGATAACCTTTCACCTACATCCAGTATTGTTTTGCCTACGGCATCAAGAAGAGCTGTCATTCCTCTAACATAGTATTCATTTTCAGTTAGTTTTATTTCCTTTGCGCTTACTCCATTCCACAATATCTCGTATTGATCATCAAACAGAACTGTAGTTACTATTGCTTCACCTGGTTCTTCACTTTGTTTTTCAATAAATGCGTTAAACCCTCCTATGGTATCACTTTCGAACCCCCCCATTGAACCACTTCTGTCCAGTAAAAAAATGATTTCAGTTAATTGTGTATTCATATAACCAGCTCCCTTATTTCCTTATTATCATAATTATAACAGTACAGTGGTACGAAAATGTCGCCTGGGAGGCGACATTTTTTGGGGGTAGGAAATATATTAAAAAATAAAGCTATGGAAAACTGTAAACTTGCATATACTTTACAATTTACTCAAAAAAAATATAAGTATATGTACAGGACACGAAGTTTCGTGTCCTGCTTCAAACTTAATGCTTACTATTTACTACGTATAATCACAACTTTACTAACTATTTTTTATTACTTTGATATATTATAGCTTAATCACCATAATGCAACTTTAATTTTGCAAACATGTCCTCTAGTGTAAAACGCGAATCCACATAATTATAAACACGGATTAGCCTTTCATCTTGGTAATGAACATATCTCATATCTTGTGTAATTCTTGGAGCAGGTATCATATCATAGCAGTAATCATGATGGTCTAAAAGTAAACTAACTGCTGGTGAATCACCAAGACTCCACATCTCACCTTTCGGGAAACGCATATTATCCTTCAACTCGAAATTAAAATCATAAAGCTGCTGGAATAAATAGTTCCCTACTTTACCATAAGGCTTTACTTTGGTTGCAAGTTCAGCAATGCTTACCCTAATTGTAGAATAAACATTGCGTGGCACCTGCCAAAGCGGAATATTCGAACGCATTACAACATTAGCGGCCTCAATATCATTTCCCAGATTGAATTCATTTTCTCCATGTGGGTAAGCTCCGCCACCAATCCATACAGCTGTTAACCTGTTTTCAATAGCAGGCTCTTTCAGGTAAGCCGATGCTAAATCGGTTATAGGGCCAAGGAAAATAACATATAACGGTTTGTCGTCATCGGACATTGCCTCACGTATTATTAAATCTGCCCCCTCCGAAGGTGCAGGGGTATTTTCATCGGGCATCTTCATTTCGGCTCCCTTATATAATCCAATTTCATCGGTAAGCTCCATAAGGTCAAGTAGTTTTACACACTCATCGTAGCTTTCTTGCATGGATTCATTAGTCCTTTTTGTGCCAAAATGGGCTGCAATGATTCCCTTTACAATAAATCTAGGTGTTAATAGTGCATGTACAATGGCAAATTGGTCATCTGCTTCATTTTTTGCATCGGTGTTAATTATCAGCCTTATTTTTTTAGTGTCCGGAATATCAAACTTGTGTTTCATGTTAATCCCTCCAACTATTTTATTGTAATTCTCGATATATATCTTAAATTAATAAAAACAAAACAGCTCTTTAAATTGATTCACAAACCAGAGTAGTTCGTTTAGTAGATTAATAACAAACTCACTATTCGGAGTTATTGGATTACTTAAATTTTTAATAAACTTAAGTGGCAATATTTCACACTAATTATATCATAGACGCTATACATTGTTAAGCTAAATGATACAATATCAGCATACAATTTGAACCATCTAATAGAACGTATGCAGCAAAAAAGCATTCATCTTTACTAAGGGTTACTCTTCTATAGACACTCCCCATACCTAAATGAAGGGATTCTTGAGTGATTAAACACAGTCTACTTCTATGTAAGTGAATATGACCTCAATCTTAGGGTACTATATGTACCCCTTTCAGAGCAGTACATATAGTACCCTGGACTGATGGACTACCATCTACCACAGGTGCATTTATTGAGGTAACATTTCTCATAGAATTGTAATGTAAAAGTTTGCTATCGGCAAACTTCGTGATATTCTCTATGATATTTACTGCTAAATCTTAATATCCTCTATTCTCAACTGTAGTTTACAATCTTGATCAACTCATCATGCTTACAAGGTACATTCTATCGAAATAATGTTTATGTTTATAAGTTTCTTTTCATCGAAACAATAATCGCCAGCAAAGCAAAAAACTAGGGTTCGATGCAGTGAATATGCATTGAACCCCTTCTAAATAGTATCACATCTTTTAGTATTAAATTAACCAATCTACTTTATTTGTAAAAGTAACTTCCATGTTGGATATTCATTCTATGTTAAAATTATTATCTTGATGAAAGCCATGCTTTGTATTGATTTAAGAACTCGGTTTTAACTATATCAAGTCCACTTCTGTTCATACTGTTCATCATTTCATCAATCGTTTTGTCGACATCTTCAACCATTCCAAGTTCAAGTATTGGTCTATATTCGTCTATGATTGCTTGAACAGCAGCCATTTCATTTTTAACCGGCACTTGATCAAACACAAATCCGTTTGTAGGTGGCACTACCATCCTTGGTACAAAAGTGGCATTCAAAGTTGATTCTCGTGGGTCTTCATTGGCTACTCCAAGTAGGTC
>JAAYPS010000009.1 GCA_012519655.1 Clostridiaceae bacterium
AAATAATTAGGGTACTCTCATTTAGCATATTTTTTTATCTCTTGTAAATTAACATTTTTCAATAATAATTGTATTTTCAGAAGGGTAGTAGAATAACAATTTAGTATTTAATATATATCATCCTATTCATCTAACATATATTGTTAATTATGCCAATTAGAAGGCTGTTGACTTGGTAAAAATGTGATGCTATAGTTTAGATATAGAAAAGCAATTTCCTATCTATATCTATCTATCTATGAGAGAAATGGATC
This sequence comes from Clostridiaceae bacterium, assembly GCA_012519655.1. GTDB lineage: Bacteria > Bacillota > Clostridia > DSM-8532 > DSM-8532 > Thermoclostridium. Next base: position 255 of record JAAYPS010000009.1, read on the forward strand.
GGATTATGGAAATTGCGGAGCAACATAAGTTGTTTGTGATAGAAGACGCGGCCCAGGCTTTCAATGCAAAATACAGGGAAAGGTATCTGGGCACCTGGGGTCATATGGGATGCTACAGTTTTCACGGCACGAAGAATCTGACATGCGGTGAAGGCGGCGCGCTTCTTCTGAACCGGAAAAAATTATTGGAGAGGGCTGAAATCATCTGCCAGAAGGGAACGAACAGGAACTGTTTCCTGCGGGGAGAAGCGGACAGCTACAGCTGGGTGGACACCGGTTCGAGTTATGCTCCTTCCGAAATTCTGATGGCACTTTTATTTGCGCAAATGAAAGAAATGGACGCTATCTCTCGGGAACGGGAAAAAGTCTTTCATTTTTACGACAAACTATTGAAAAAGTATGATGACAAAGGGCTTCTTAAAAGAATGAAGACTCCTCCCGGCTGCAGTCCGAATTATCATATTTATTATATCCTGTTTCCGGACGCGAATATCCGAAATCACGTGATGGATGCGCTGAACGCAAGAAATATCCGGGCTTCCTTTCATTTCATCCCGCTTCACAGTTCTCCCATGGGTGTAAAGCTGGGTTACAAGCCGGAAGACCTGCGTGTTGTTTATGGTACTCTAAAAATGGTCCATTAATAAGTAAATATTAATTGAAAAAGGGTCCACTATTCTAATATAATCTCCATATACAAAAGTATACTGGAGGTGGCAAGGGAGTGGTAACATTAATGGATAAACATGCTATTATTAAACTAAAAAGAGAGGGACATTCTAATCGAAAAGTAGCTACAATGCTTAGTATTAATCGAAAAACAGTGGCTAAGTATTGGAATGAATACCAAAATCAGCTTGAATTGCTAAAAGCTGAAACAAGTGATTTAAAAGCTATTCAAGAGGACATTTGTTCTGCACCTACATATGATTCCTCAACTCGAAAAGATCGCAAATACACAATAGAAATGGACATGTATTTAGATGAGATACTTGCAGACGAAGCCGAGAAATGCAAGATATTGGAAGAAACAAACAACAAAAATATTCTAAGAATTTGACAAATTTTTTGCATTAAAAAAGCCCATTTTTCAATGGGTTCCAGACTTTTTGCTTTTCGATTTTCAGCAACTAACTGTCAAACTTCCGTTTATACAAGAAATCAGTCTATTTATACAATATTTATTGACAAAGGTATCCCTTCCAAATATTATAATAATATATTAATAAATAAAATATATGCAAATTAAAACTAACTATAGTTAAATTTTTCTTGTGTGGGGAAAAAGTTTTTAGGATGGCAAAAGGTTTGATAGGGTATTAGTCTCGCGAACTTACCACCATACCAAACCTTTAACCATAAATATGCAATTCCTCACAGAGGTTGCCATGGCTTCAGTATACTCCTCTTTGTGTGGATTGTAAATAAACCATAAGATATTATGGAAGGAGTGTAATCATTATGTATAACCGAAGAAAACAGTTATTTGCATTTATGCTTGTTGTTTCAGTAGTAATTAATCTATTTGCTGTTACAAACGCTAATTCTCTCGCATTAAATGGTGAATCCTCATCTTTAAGTAATCCATCGGTACAATATGAATTGAAAACAATCGATGGACAAGAAATCATAACAGAGGAAGACATAATAATTGATTTGGGTGATGAAAAGCTACGAAATGAAAAGAATGATAAAAAGTTAGAAAAAGTTATCGATATCAGTAAACAGGTTGCATTACAAATAAAAGAATTGAAATCATTTGTGATAAATGACAAGTTTGAAGAGCCTAATTCGATTAAAGGAGAGGTGGGTTCAGGCATTAAATCCAGTTTACCGGATATAAGGGTATCGGATTTACAACGTGCAGCAGGACAGCCAAATCCATTTATAGGAATGCAGGATTCCGAAGTGGAAGTTACTATTGTAAATATTGGGACAGTAAATACAGGAGGATTTCATATTGGAATAGAATGTGATGACTATTACCTTGGTGGTATTAATGTAAGCAATATGGCACCATTAACTGGTACTATTTACACAATAATTCTATCAGAATTTCCTGCCGGTAACTATGAAATCAAAGTGGACGGAGATTATTATAATAGTGTTGCCGAGTCGAACGAGAGCAACAATACTGTAGCTCAAACATTTGTATGGTCGGGAAAACCTGATTTAAGAGCTGATTTTATAGATACATTTGGAAGTTATCCATATTATACAGGTTCAGATGTTGGAGTTAGATTCAAAGTAACCAATATTGGTAATGCGTATATTAATCAAAACTGCAGAATTGAGATAAGACTTGAGGGAGAGGTTATTGTTTCCTATACAGTATCATATTTTCCTGTTGGTGCGTATATTGAGGATGAATTTTATGTTAGTTTTTTTAATGCGGATACTTATGAACTACAGGTTAGAGCAGATCCTTATAACTACATAGATGAACTCAACGAAACAAACAATAATCAATCTACAAATGTTACAATACATGTAGCCCCACAAGTGACTGTAAGCGGTACTGTTATTGGGTATATTAAACCAAATAACAGCCAACCGGCGCAAGCCACTCCTATGAGTAATTTCCCGGTAAAGATTATGCATTTAGGTTTTTTGTCAGCGGAAACCCTGGGTACAGGATATACAGATAATAATGGTGATTTTAGCATAACTGTTAATCATAAATCGGGAGGAACTAATTTATACGTGAAACTTGAGTTCCAGGATAGTATTATCAATATCA
>JAAYPS010000124.1 GCA_012519655.1 Clostridiaceae bacterium
AGGTTGGCTTTGCAATCTTATCAAAAAAATCAGTGTAACAACCAGAATAGGAATCAATATCAATAATCCTATGAAAACTTTCTTGTTCAATACATCCAAGCCCCTTTGTGGTGGTATAGTGGTTAATCATATCAAGGTCTGGAAGGAAATTTCTTCTCTTAGTTTCCTTCCAACACCCAGATAGATTAGTGGAAACTCCAGTACGTTGATCCATTTGTAATTATGTTATTGTGTTTCTATTTTAACATAAGTTGGTGGGGCGTAAAAGGCATCGATTAAAACAATCATACCCAAGCATTACGCATCCTTCCTTAATCCCAGCAAATAGTTATTAGCTGGATTTTCCTGTAGTCGAATTTCTTTTTCATTGATTTCTTTGATTTTTGTTCTTATTGCTGTAAAAATCTTTCTCATTAATGAACTAATGTCATTTAATATTTTTGTATTAATATTGGTACTTTTAGCAATTTTATTTTTATAAATATGTGCATCCATATAATATATCCCCTTTCAATCTGCCTTCTAATATTTAGGTGATGTTCATTTAGTCTGTTTTCTTTTACACTGCTCATAAAAACATCCCCTCCTTTATCATTTTCCTTTCGGCTTGTCTTCTTTTCTTTTTATTATTCAACTCATTCTCCTGTATTCTTGTTCTTGGATTGATTATCCATTCATTTCGAATTCTTTTCATATAATCAAAAGTTGTCTTTTTTGTTTTCAAAATCTTTTCTCCTTTCTGTAATTCAAAAGCATACTGTTCAACAGCTTCTCTTGTTACCCTAATACCTTAAGTCTTCTTTCAAAATTCATAAATTCACTTTCAACCTTGGCTGTGATATATCACAAGTCCCCTTATTTTTTGCATCAAAAAAGCACGCCACCGCGTGCTGTTAATTTGATACTATATTAAGTGTTGTAATGCAAAATAACTCATCAGCCTGGTTGCTTCTCACGCACTGGAATAACATTCATATCTGTGTAATAAAAATTCCTATTTTCAAAAACAGCAGATTTGTATTCCAGTACCAAATATTCAATTATTGAGTAATCACCTTTTCCAATTTTGTTAACATTTACAACACTCCTTTCGTAATTTTACTTTAAGTAGATTCTTAATCCTGTTTCATTATAGAAACAATTCCATTCTCTGTCAATGTAAAGAATGGCTATAGTCAAATCCTATGAGTTGCAGTAAGTAAAGCGTTATTATCATAAATAATTGAAAACCCAAATTTTATAGAAGTATGATATTATTAACATAAGATATTCTATTGCTTTTTGTTAATGATGATATATTCTTAAATACAATATTATACTATGATAATTAATCAAACACAGTCTTCTAAAAGGAGTGATCTATAATGCCAGATGCCTTAAAGTCATGCATCTTCTGCGATTACATAATAAATAAAAACATAATAATCGAAAATCAATTCGCAATTGCGGTATACGATAATTATCCTGTTAACAAGGGACATACTCTTATCATCCCTAAGAGACATTTTTCCAGCTATTTTGATGCTACCAAGAATGAAATTCTGGCGTTGAATAAGCTTATTATTGAAGTGAAGGCCCTACTTGATGACATTTATAAGCCCGATGGTTATAATATAGGCATAAACATTGGTGAGTCTGCTGGACAGACAATTTTCCATCTACATATTCATCTCATTCCTAGGTACTTCGGCGATGTGGAAAACCCAAGGGGTGGAGTAAGAAAACTTAAAAAACCTCTTGTGGAGTATGATGGATAAAGCTATTCAAAAACTAATTACGAATCTACGAATAGAAAGGTTTGCTAAAGATGGAAGAAGCCCTGACAAGATATATTCAGTCATCTAACTGCATAACAGGAGATCAAGATCACTTATACGAAAGGCTTAAGCGCTCCATAAAAAACGCTAGAAAAATCGACCTTATAGTTGCATTTCTCATGGAATCAGGAGTGCGACTTCTCGTCGACGATTTCAATGAAGCTGTCAAAAATGGCACAACAATTAGGATTCTATGTGGTAATTATCTAAATATAACCCAACCACAAGCATTATATCTTTTAAAGGACGCTTTAGGAGACAATGTTGATTTAAGATTTTATAATGTACCTAATAAATCCTTCCATCCCAAAGCATATATCTTCGAATATGACGATTGTAGTGACATGTATATAGGCTCTTCCAATGTATCTCGTTCAGCTCTGACAGATGGCATTGAATGGAATTATAGGATCAGTTCAAAGACGAATCCAGAAGACTGCAACAGGTTCAGAAGTACATTTGAGGACTTGTTCTTCAACCATTCCATTATCGTGGATGATGATGAAATGCGAAGGTATTCAAAAAAATGGAGAAGACCAAGGATATTAGCAGACATTGAAAAAGGTGAGCACGGTTCCACTGATGCTGCAAGAACCCTAACGAGTCAAAATATCGCCGCTGAGACTATCGCACCAAATAGGGTTGAACACAACCTAAATCCCTGCAAAATAGTTGATTATATAAGCCCTAGAGGTCCCCAAATTGAAGCGCTTTATGAGCTGAAGAAGACACGGTTTGAGGGTTTTGGTAAAGGACTTGTTGTCGCTGCTACTGGGGCTGGTGTCATAATAGTGACAGGGTGCATAAATGCTTTGGTATCAAGGATTTCAGGAACTTTAATTAAATATAATTCATGTATTGCTTAGAGTAATTAGGTATAATTGCTGTGAGCAGTGCATG
>JAAYPS010000125.1 GCA_012519655.1 Clostridiaceae bacterium
ATAGACAAAAGGAATTTGCAAAACAGCGTTTGATTACAGCCATGGAGAACTATCGATGGCGGGTTGGTACAGGTTTCTTATCAACACCCTTTATTCTCTATGTCCTGGCTGATATCAATATTGATTATGCCTATCGCTTGTTAGAAAACGAAGAATGTCCAGGGTGGTTGTTTATACCGAAATCTGGAGCAACCACCGTATGGGAAGCATGGGAAGGCAATTCTACATACTCGAAAGGCATTGCATCGTTAAATCACTATTCCAAAGGTGCCATGGTTAGCTGGCTATTTGACACTGCTTGTGGTATAAACGTAAATGGGAAAAATCATTTTTTAATTGCTCCAAAACCTGGTGGTACTCTGACATTTGCAGAAGCAGAATACAATAGTCAATACGGTACTGTTTGCTGCAGATGGGAAAAGGAGAATTCAGGCATATATTATAAGGTCATTGTCCCAGCAAACACTGAAGCTACTTTCGTTTATCCTTCAGGGAAAACAGTTTCTTTGGGACCAGGAATACATAGTCTGTGTAAATAATATTCGGTAAATAAGCAGAATATCTCAAAAACACAATCAAGGAAAAAACTATTACAAATTGAAAAGAAGATGACATCCTGTTAAGATATTAATTAACTAAAAAAATTAATATAAAGGATGACATCTTCTATAGTGATATTAGCAGCATTTCGATTAATTTGGATTTATGGAGGATTATATGGTACGTGAAGCAAATAAAGATGATTTTGATGGTTTAATGAAATTGTATATGCAGTTACACAATAATCCTATACCTGAAAAGACTCCTGAGATTATGGAACTTTGGAATCGAATTATTAATGATAAAGACCACCATATTATAGTTGCAGAAGAAGACGGGAAGATTATATCTTCGTGTGTATGTGTTATAATCCCTAACCTAACTCATAACCAACAGCCATATGCATTAGTGGAAAATGTAGTTACGGACGAAGCATGTAGAAGAAGAGGTTTTGCAACAAGATGCCTATACTATGCAAAAGAAATTGCACTAAAAAAGAATTGCTATAAATTAATGTTGCTTACCGGTTCTAAGAAAGAAAGTACGTTAAACTTCTACAGGCAAGCAGGATATAATAGTGAAGATAAAACAGCATTTATACAGTGGATTTAGTTAACTACCGGAAAACATTTCTCCACCAAACGTAAAAGCATTAAGGGCGTATATTAGAAAAAGAACTGAATAATCAAGTAATAAACAAAAATTATTGAAATAGCAATGAACCTCAATTTACAATCAGCAAAAAATGTGGAGAGGTAATTAAATGAAATATGAAGTATCATTTTAATGACATATGAGGAAGCTATGGACGTTTTTCAGTTTGAGAGCTCTAAAAGAATTCTACGTGAAGCAAATGATTTTATTAGATCTATGAAATTGATATAATAAGTAATTCATGAAACGTCGAATCAGCAGGGAAATTTTAGATCAGGTCTTTGTATCCGTTTAGGGCAAAAATGCTAATATGCTAATATTAATCATCATATCATTGGTCAAATGCAATATTAAATTAGACTCTAGATTAAAAAGGGGTCTAGTTTAGTCTTTCAATCAACACATAATTTCACTCGCTCTTTGTAATGTGCAGTAACATTGCACATTATGTAAACACTTGATATACTATTAGTGTAATTTCGACAAAGTAGAGCATAAATGTTGCTATGGTCTATACAGTGCTCTGCGAGCGATGGTAAGGAGCAAAATCAACATACTAATAATAGACTATAAGAAGACATTAATACTACTGCAAAGGGTGATTCGTGGTTTGCTTAACATGTTAGAATATATACCTGGCTTTCGTTCTGGCAAAAAGTTTAAGATGTTTATATCAACTATATACTATATCCTAACATTGCTAATGTTCACAGGAGGATTCGGCTACGGTTTGTTTTTTCTGGCAGCACCTTTTCTTGGATTTTCTTTTATAGATATTTTTAAGCATAAGAAAAGGTCAATGTCTTTAAAAAAGCCTTTATTAAGCTTTGTAGTATCTTTGTTGATATTGTCAATAGCAGTGGTGATGATACCTAACGTTGAGTCAACTAGCGTATCGGGTACAGATAAAACTCAAGTAGCTGAAGTCACACAAAAACCTACAGATGAACCAACCCAAACATTAGAACCTTCTATAGACAGAGCGGATAAATCAAATGAGGTATTATTAGGAGGGGTAACAGAAGAGCCCACTAACACACAGGAGCAAAATCTTGTAACAGAACCTTCTGGCAAACCTTCAGAAAAGCTTACAGAAGATCCACCTAAATCTGTAACAAATCCTACGTCAATACCCATTAACACTAACAGCAGATTCGAAGTGCATTTTATAGATGTCGGGCAAGGTGACGCTAGCTTGGTGCTTTGTGATGGAGAATCTATGCTAATTGATGGTGGCACTAGTAAGAGCTCAAATGTGATCTATACTTATTTGAAAAAACAATCTATTGATAAATTGAACTATATTGTAAGCACTCATCCACATGAGGACCATGTGGGAGGGCTAGCGGGTGCGTTAAATTATGCCACTGTAGATACAGTTTTCTCTCCAGTTACATCTTATGAAAGTACGGCCTTCAATAATTTTCTTAAGTATCTAAATATTCAAAATGTTAGTATTACAGTTCCTAAGGCAGGCGAGACATTTAAATTAGGTAGTGCAACTGTTCAGATATTAGGACCCGTTCGTTATGATAATGATGTTAATAATAATTCAATTGTTTTAAGAATTACTTATGGAGATACCAGCTTTCTCTTTACTGGTGATGCGGAGCGAGAGGAAGAGCAAGATATCTTGGAACAAGGATATGATCTAGATACTACTGTCCTTAAGGTAGGTCACCACGGAGGAGAAACTTCAACAACTTATCTGTTTTTAAGAGAAGTAATGCCTGAGTATGCCGTTATTTCGGTTGGACGAAACAATCAATATGGACATCCTCACGAAAATACTTTAAGTCGCTTACGTGATGCTGATATTAAGACATATAGGACGGATATGCAGGGTGATATTATCTGTACAAGTAATGGCAAGACTGTTTCGTTTACTGTTATGAGGAATGAGAATGCCAATACGCTATCTCCTGTATCGAAACTAACGCCGACACCAGCACCTACTGGAAAGCCAACTGTGACAACTATGCCTCATGCAACAGCAACACCTACAGTAAAGCCGACACAGGCACCGGCGAACTCCAATACTGGTAGTCATAACAAGGATACGGATATCAAATATATATTAAATACAAGTACCAAAAAATTCCATTACCCTACATGTCATAGTGTAGGAAGGATGAGTGAGAATAACAAGCAAGAATGGCTCCACACTCGAGATGAATTAATTAATCAAGGTTACGAACCATGTGGAAATTGTAAGCCTTAATATTCAGTGTGATATCTGGAACTTAATAAAAATGAGGAAAAAAGGAGGAAACAGAAATGACGGGTATGGGAAGTATTTCTACTTAATAAAAGTATTACATCCAGTGTAGGGGCGGGAGGAAGATATGATAATATCATTGGTTCATTTATTGATAATGGCCTTGACTATCCTGCTGTAGGGATGACCTTTGGGCTTGATGTAATCTATGAGGCCTTAATGCTAAAAGGTGCTATTATCAGTGAACCGCCAGTTGATTTATATATCATACCAGTTGGCACACAAAAGGCTTGTCTGAAGCTTGCGACCGAATTAAGGAGTAAAGGACTGAAAGTAGATGTTGAAATGGCAGACAGAAGACTAAAGAAATCATTGGACTTTGCAAATAAGCAGGGAATTCCTTATGTCGCTATTGTTGGTGAAAATGAACTGGAATCAGCTCAATTAATGTTGAAAGAAATGAAAACAGGTATAGAGTATAAAGCTTGTATGGACCCCACATCACTTTCCAGAGAACTTGTAAAAATGAAAAAGGAGGGTTTACTCCGATACGACTCGAAGATAATTGAGTAATTATAAATAACAAACTGTACTGATAAATATCAAATGACACAGATGCATGATCAATTCATAGTATATAATAGAACACTATGAAGGAGTACAGTACAGTGTATAGAAGACAATCTACCAGACAAATACAGGATTACGGTCCAGAGCCCTTGGTTGTGAACATACACCGCTATGCAAATTATAACCCCCATTATCGGACAGCCTTGTGGACGGGAAGGCATCTTCAAGTTACGTTAATGAGCATACCATGTGGCGGTGATATCGGGCTTGAAATGCACTCAAATCTTGATCAGTTTATACGAGTGGATAGTGGATACGCACTTGTAAAAATGGGTAGCTGCAAGGACAACCTGAATATTTCGAAAAGAGTGGATGGAGACTATGCCATTGTTATTCCAGCGGGCACATGGCACAATGTGATTAACATTGGAAACAGACCTTTAAAACTATACTCCATTTATGCTCCGCCGCAACACCCCTTTGGAACTATCCACGAGACGAAAGAAATTGCAGAAAAAGCCGAAAGGCTTTCGCATGAAAAACATTATTAATTCAAGATTTACTGCTCTTTTTTCAAATGTTGAAAAGGCACAGCATCTTTGGCAACTGGTCATTCTTTGGTCAATCAGTTGTCAAAACACTGTGCCGAGCAGTCATCTTGCCAATTAACTCATTTCAATTCGTTCACGGTCCCTGGTAGTATAAATATGCCAAATATCGCGAGCATAACTGGATATGGTATAGTCCGAACTAAAGTTACCAGATTGCGAAATATTTATTAGAGCTTTTTGATACCATTTATGCTTATTTTGGTAGAGTTCATCTGCTTTTTGTTGAACGGCATCATAGGAGTCGAAGTCATTTAACACAAAATACTCATCGTTATATGTTACTAATGAATCAAATATGTCTTTACCTTCATTTTCAATGTTGGGGACAGTTCCATTGACCAACGCATTTAACACACGATGAATACGTGGGTTCTTCTCATAAATTTCACGGGAGTTATAATTACCATTACGATAGAATTCATTAACATCTTCACTTCGCATACCAAATAGTAAGATATTATCTTCACCAACATATTCAGTTATTTCTACATTTGCACCATCTAAAGTAGCAACGGTAATAGCACCATTTGCCATCAATTTCATATTCGAAGTTCCTGAGGCTTCTTTGCCAGCAGTTGAAATTTGTTCCGATATGTCAGCTGCGGGAATAATTAGTTCAGCTGAAGAAACACCATAATTTTCAACAAATACTATTTTCATTTTATCGCCTACATCGGTATCATTGTTAATCAAATTAGCTAATTCATTTATAAATTTTATTATTTGCTTCGCATATGTATATGAAGGTGCAGCTTTCGCTCCAAAAATGAATACACGCGGTACCATATTCATCGTGGGGTCATCTTTTAACTGCAGATATCTATGTAAAATATGTAAAGCTTTTAGTAATTGGCGCTTGTATGCGTGTAGTCGTTTAATTTGAACATCAAATATTGCATTTGTGTTTATGTCTATGTTCATCTCTTTTTTTATGTACTGTGCAAAACGCCTTTTGTTATTGAGCTTTACTTCAGCTAATGCTTCAAGAATGCTATGGTCGTCACTAAAGGCGCGCAAAATTCTCAGATCGTTTGGATTGGTTCTCCAAGACTCACCGATTAAATTATCAATTAGTTTTGTTAAATCGGGGTTTGAAAGCATCACCCAACGACGCATTGTAATACCGTTTGTTTTGTTGTTAAACTTGTAAGGATATAAAGTAGCAAAATCCCTCAATGTATCATTTCGCAAAATTTCTGTATGTAGTTTTGATACGCCGTTAACGCTATGACTGCCAAGTATAGCAATATTAGCCATTTTAATTTGTCCATGTTCAAATGGACGAGTTTTTTGTGCTATATCCATATTGTACAGATGGGATTTATTAACTACATGACGTTTATCGATTTCTTTAAGTATTTGATAAATCCGGGGTAATAAGCCCTGCATCATGGATTCTGGCCAGCGCTCCATTGCTTCTTGCAAAATAGTATGATTAGTATATGAAGTTGCTTTTTTTGTTATTTCCCAGGCAACTTCCCATGACATACGCTCTTCATCCATTAATATGCGCATTAGCTCAGGGATGATCAATGATGGATGAGTATCATTAATATGTAACTGAATTTTCTCCCCAAAATCAACCATTGGTAAATTCATTGATTTAAAATAGCGAATGATACTTTGAATGCCAGCACTTACAAAGAAATACTCTTGTTTTAAGCGTAATAATCGCCCTTCGTAGTTCGAATCGTCGGGATATAAAACTTCGGTAATTTCTTTTACAGCGTCACGATCTCGCAGGGTTGGGAACTTTTCTTCATCGCCATATGGGATTTCAGCCGACCATAATCGTAATGTATTTACTATATTGTTTCTATACCCAATTATTGGTGTATCATACGGTACTGCTAGAATATCTGTTGTATTTGTATGCTCAACTCTAAAATATTTACCTTCTTCACTTATTAAGTTTACATTGCCGCCAAAGCGTACAATCACAGATTTATCTTCACGGCGAACTTCCCAAGGGTTAATATTCCTTAACCAATTCTCTGGTAATTCTACCTGATATCCATTTACAAACTTTTGCTTAAACAAACCATACCTATAGCGAATACCATTACCATTGCCTGCTATACCAGTTGCTGCCATTGAGTCCATAAAACATGAGGCTAACCGTCCTAAACCCCCATTACCTAAGGCGGGATCCACTTCATTTGCGGCTATTTCATCAAAATCCAATCCCATTTGACTGAGTCCATTTTTGACAACATCAATGATTCCAATGTTTAGTAGATTGTTTCTTAACTGAGTTCCTGGTAAAAACTCCATTGAAAAATAATATACTTGCTTTTCCTTGTTTTCGAAATATGTACGCTTCGTGTTAAGCCATTTATTGCTATATTGTGCTCGGACAAATTGCGCTAATGCCATAAAATGATCCTTTGATGAACCTTCTTCAACATTAAAAGCATATAAACTTTTAAAAATACGAGAAAACTCGTTTTGAAATTCTGGTATAGTCAAACTCATATTACCCTCCTAACATGTGCTATAGTACATTAAGTCCCCAATAGCTCGTTATAAATATCGATATATTCATTTGCTGGTTTCGTCCAACTAAAATCTATTTCCATGCCTTGTTTTATTAACTGTTTCCATTTTTCAGGCTCTTCATCGTATACATGCAAAGCGCGATAAATGGTATTTAAAAGAGTATAACCATTAAAGTCATAAAATGTAAAGCCCGTTCCTTCGCCAGTATATTTATTGTAAGGCACAATTGTATCACTTAAACCGCCAGTTTCGTGTACAATAGGCAAAGTTCCATAGCGTAGCGAAATCATTTGCGATAAACCACATGGCTCGAAAGCTGATGGCATCAGGAACATATCTGCACCAGCATATATTTGTTGAGCTAATGCTATATCAAAATCAATAATTGCTCGGAACTGATTATTATACTTCCAATCGAAATAGCGGAAGGAATTTTCATATTCTTGCTCACCTGTGCCAAGTACTACAATCTGAATATTTCGTGTTGTAAGTAAATCTTCGGCGATTTCTTGCACTAGTTGCATCCCTTTTTGGTTTGTGAGACGGGAGACAACTCCAATGAGTGGTGTACTTTCACTTTGTGGCAGATTAAGTTTAGATTGTAAGTGCAGTTTATTGTCAAGTTTACCCTTCATATCATTTAGAGAGTAGTTGAAAGGAATTTTCTCATCGGTTTGGGGGTTGTTTTCTTCATAATCTATGCCATTAATAATTCCACGAAGCTTAAAACTTGCATTGCGTAGAACACCATCCAGACCCTCGCCGAATTGAGGTGTTTGAATCTCTCGTGCATAAGTTGGAGATACGGTAGTAACAATATCTGAGTAGTTAATACCCGCCTTTAAAAAATTAACATCCTCATAATGTTTTGCTCCATTATCATGAAAAATGCTATACCCAATACCAAACAATGAACTTAATACGACGGGATTATATTGACCCTGAAAACGAATATTGTGAATTGTAAATACTTTGCGTATATCGCGATATACATTAATCCAATGATACTTATCCACAAGTAATGCAGGAATCATACCAGTTTGCCAGTCATTACAGTGAATTATATTCGGTATAAAGTTTACACGTTCCATCATTTCTATTACAGCCATATCAAAGAAGGCAAAGCGCTCTCCATCGTCATGATATCCGTATAAATTAGGACGATCAAAGTATTGTAAATTATCGATGAAGTAATATTCTATCCCGTCAAGATTTAATGTTTTAACACCAGCATAGACGCCTTCATGACCCATTTGTACTCGGAAATGAAGTACATCCTGCAGCTTGTCTTTATATTCTTGTGGCATAGACAAGTAGTATGGTAAAGCCACTCGTACATCAATACCTTGTTTTTTTAGTTCTTTGGGTAAAGCATAGGCTACATCACCTAAGCCTCCAGTTTTAAAGAAAGGAGCTGCTTCAGAGGAAACAAATAGTAATTTCATAAACAAACCTCCATCTATCAAGCATTCTGCCGCAACAATAGTCACCTAAGAACATTAATTTCCTTACATCTTAAATGTTCCAAAAGTAGGCGTGAACAGTAATATCCTTACCAATAACTATAGGATTATCACGTGTACCTATAATTCTAACACCGGGTTCCACTACAACATTTTTATCTAAAATTGCATATTCTATTATTGCACCAGCACCTATTCTAGACCCTTGCATAATAATAGAGTTTTTTATTTTAGCACCTTCATGAATATTCACTTTTCGAAATATTAGAGATTCTTCAACGGTGCCATAGACTTCGCAACCTGTAGCAAACTGACTTAGATTAATGTCGGCATTTTCCGAGAAATATGTGGGAACACCGCTTTGTGTCTTTGTGATAACGGGTAATTGATTGTGGAATAATTCATTAAAATTTTCTTCGTTAAGCATGCCAATGTTTGCATTGTAATAGTCTTTAACAGACTCAATGTTTGCTAAATAACCTTTATATTCATAGCTATTAACACAATAATCAAGTAAATAATGATTTATTATGTCTGTAATGTCTTCATTCAAATTGTCTGCTTCGGCACGCTTAATTATATCTATTAAGGTATGCACCTTAAGGACACTCATATTCATATCTAACAGTGCAGTTTCGGTGTCGATTGTTACACGACCTTCTTCAACAACATTAGTTATTTTCCCACTGTCATTTATAGTAAACAAACGCTCTTTAGGACGGTTAATAACTTCAGCCTTAGGAACTTCTTTATATATTCTAACAATCTCACAGGGAGTGGTTTCGTGTTTTTTAATTACGTCTACTAAATCCAAATTAGCAATAATTTTTGACCCTGCTACAAAAACATAGTTTGCTTTTGACCGGGTTAAGAAAGCTAAATGGTCTTCATAAAAATCACCTTTACGACTTGCAGCCTCATATAGTGCTTTCTTGTGACGGTTTTGAGAAAAAGTGAAAATACCACCACCATAGGAATCTAAGTCCCAGCATTTCCCCGAACGTATATGATCATATAGAGAGCGTCCAGAATCTGCTATAAATATTGCTGCGGATTTAGCATCAGCATGAGCGATGTTTGACAGATTAAAGTCGATAATACGGTACCGGCAAGCAAAGGGAAGTGATGCAATAGGGCGTTTTTTAGTAAGTACACCCAACTCAGTATCGTCTTCAGCAACATTTAGTATTGCACATAGTTCATGCTTTCTCATGATACTCACCTCCAACTGATTCTTCATATCCGATTACTAAAATATTGTCAGGGGTACCTCTTATTTTAGCATTATCTGCGACGGAGGCATTTTCGCCTATAATGGCATATTCTACAAATGCTCCTGAGCCAATCTTTGTTCCTGCCATTATGACACTGTCTTTTATTATTGAATTTTCACCAACATAAACATCACCCGATATAACCGAATGAAGTATATCACCTCTAATAATTGCACCGTCAGTAATAATGGAATTGTTAACTTTTGCATTATGATGAATAAATAATGGTGGTGAAACTACATTTTTAGAAAATATTTGCCATTCATAATCTCTTATTTTTAAGGGGTGATTGGGATCTAGAAATTCCATATTAGCTTCCCATAAAGAGTTGATTGTTCCAACGTCCTTCCAATAGCCTTCATATTTGTAGGCATAAAGACGTTCGCCATTTCTTAAATATGTTGGAATTACGTCTTTACCGAAATCCACTAATGCATCGGGAGCCTTTCTTAAGTATTCACGCAATTTCTCCCATGTAAATATATATATACCCATTGAGGCCAAGTTGCTTTTTGGTTTAGCGGGTTTCTCTTCGAACTCAATAATTTGACCGTCATTATTCGTATTCATAATGCCAAATCGTGATGCTTCTTCTAAGGGTACTGGTATAACTGCAATAGTGCAATCGGCGTTGTTTTTCTTATGTGTTTCCAACATCATTCTATAGTCCATTTTATAAATATGATCACCCGATAGTATCAGAACGTATTTAGGGTGTTTTAAATCAATAAAACTGATATTTTGAAATACTGAATTCGCAGTACCCTTGAACCACTTTTCGCCTTCGTTTGATGTGTATGGTTGAAGAATGCTTGCGCCTCCATCCTTAATATCTAATCCCCATGATTCACCGCCACCAATATGTTCATTTAGAATAAAAGGTTCATATTGTGTCATAACTCCAAC
>JAAYPS010000126.1 GCA_012519655.1 Clostridiaceae bacterium
CCCGTTAAACGAACAGACTGTCCTTCTGTTAATCCGCTTTGAGAAATAATTTTTGATAGGTAGTTTAATATTTCATGCTGCAGCATGTCTACAGTATCTTCCATCTCCTCAACTTCGCTTATATAAGATTGGTTTTGCTCAAGAATTACTTCTTTAGTACGAGTTATCATCTGCTGAACTATTTTAGCCATTCTCAACATTTCATTCATTGCAAGCTCTAAACCCACTGAAGCAGATGAAACTTTATCGCCAATGTATACAAGAGTTCTGTCGGTAAGCTCTCCTTTCCCTTTGTACATCCTTGTGACAAATTTTGCAAGATAGGTTATAAACGGGATAAACAATATAGCATTTACTAGGTTAAAAGTAGTATGAGAGTACGCAATAGCCGTATCCATTTGAGAAGGTATAATCGTACCACCCATAATGCTGATAACAAACCTTTCAAGGGGTACAGTAAACCAAACAAAGATTAAACTGCCTGCAAAATTAAAAATAGTATGTGTTAATGCAGCTCTTTTTGCATTGATATTTGCACCAAATGAGGCAAGTAGAGCCGTTACGGTTGTACCAATGTTACTGCCAAATAATATAGGTAGTGCAGCACTTAGTGTTATCAAGGAAGCGCCACTGGATGTGGTTTGGATGGCCAATTTCTGTAAAATTGCAATGGCTGCGCTACTACTTTGAATAATACCAGTAAATACAGTACCAATGAGCAATCCGAGAACTTTATTGTTGCTTACAGCGAGCATTACATCTTCTATTGCCTTAGATTTCGCCAGAGGTGCCATCATGTCGCTCATAAGATTTAAGCCAACAAAAAGTAGACCGAAAGAGAAAATAATTTGACCTACATACTTAACTGCTTTTTTCTTCGGGAAAAAGTAGATGATAAAACCTATACCTACGAGTGGCAGAGCTAATTCACCAATATCAATAGATACCAACCAAGCTGTTATAGTTGTTCCAATATTAGCACCAATTATAACACCTATTGATTGCTTAAGACTCATTAAGCCTGCACTTACAAATCCAATTACCATTACCGTTGTTGCACTGCTGCTCTGAAGAATAGCCGTAACTAATGCACCAACTAGAATACCCATTATAGGATTATTCGTTAAAACAGAAATTATTTGCCTAAGTTTGTCCCCCGCAACTTTCTGTAATCCTTCACTGAGCATGTTCATGCCATATACAAATATAGCGACTCCACCCAACAAACCCAGTATAATTTGTAAAAGATCTATACTTTCCATATGCACCTCCATTATGTAGTACCGACAAACATTTTAACATATAGGAAATGATATGCACAAGTGTATTATGTAATCTGTTCAAGATGCTATAGATTTAAAAGACTATAGTTCATCGATTATATCTGAGTTCAGTGTGGGCGTTATGGGTGAAGGAGTAATGCTAGGAGTGGGTGTAGGCCCACTTGGAGTAGGAATAGGGGGTATGTAAGTTTTATCATTAGATTCGGGTGGTGGTTCAGGAGTGGGTGATATTATAACCTTTTCGGTTTCTACATTTACAAGAACTTCACCATCCATATATATCCCTGAAGGCAGAGATAATCTAACCACAACAAGTTGAATCCCTTCAGTTGTATGCGAAACATCAACAAACCCTTTAA
This sequence comes from Clostridiaceae bacterium, assembly GCA_012519655.1. Taxonomy (GTDB): domain Bacteria; phylum Bacillota; class Clostridia; order DSM-8532; family DSM-8532; genus Thermoclostridium. The sequence continues at coordinate 1,643 of JAAYPS010000126.1, forward strand.
TAGATTTAATATCCAATGTATTTAGTATTTCTGCTGGCCCTTTTACACTAAAAGTTATATCATCTTCGAGAATTCGGTAATTCGTTTCACCTGACACATCTCCACCAAAAATCGTAATGGATGATTTTGGAACATTGACAACTCTATCTGAATACTTTTGAATATTAACCTGAGCTGTCACAACATCGGGACTATTGTATAACTGAATATTCTCAGGTACTAAAAGCTTTAGGTCTCTTTGAAAAGATTGGTCCACATTATCAACATTCAACTGCTCTGCGCTGATTGTATTAATATCTTTTAGTAAATCATAATTACCCATTATGGTTACAGTATTTTGAGAGATTGTGTAATCCTGAACATAATAGTCTTTTTTAGGTTCACCTGCAATAGTAGTTGAAATCGGTATGGTTTTAGCAATATTATAGCCTATTGTTGCCTGCACACTACCATCAAGAGATGGTACTATTTTATCGTTACCGTTGTAAACTTCAATTCGTTTATTTATAGAATCGCCTTTGAGCAGTTGATCAGCATCAACAGACACGACAACTTTCTCAACACTATTCATAACACTTTCTAACTCTTGCAATATAACTGAATTAGGGTTTAGCTTAACATTTACAATTTCATACCCTTCAGGAAGGTTGCCCAACCATAGGACATTAATAGGAAATTCTTTTCTAATAATATTTTCAAGTTTTATTTTAACTGTTTTAGGATTAACACCCGAAACAATAATATCTTCATCTCCTGTATAAATAGGAACATCAATTATCAATTCTGTAGTTTCTGTATCATATATACTATTAAGGTCAAGAAATGCTTCAAAATCGTTTGCAGTAACCTTCTCAAGTCGTTGTTTTCTACCCTTTATAATAACATCAACATTACTTGGAATATTTGATGACACCAACTTTATATTACTACTATCCAATACATTAGCGTTAGTTCTTAATGGTATAGAAATAGTACGCTCATCCATAGGATTCTGATAATCAAGCACAATAAACCAGATTAAGATACCAATTAAAACAGATAAAACTCTTAAAACAGAATCTTTTTCAAAAAAATTATTTAGATTTATTTTTTTAAATCTTTTATTCATCGGCTTTCACCTTTCTAAACCAGAAACGCTTTTTATTCGAATTCTTATCAAGAAGAAAACGATACAATGCCTTTCTTAATGTATCTGGCGTTAGATTTCGAGTAAGTCCGCCGTTATGGGCATATGATATTTTCCCGGATTCTTCTGAAACCACTATTGAAATAGCGTCGGAAACCTCAGTAATTCCCAGAGCAGCTCTGTGTCTTGTACCAAGTTCACGACTTATCGTAGAGTTTTCTGTTAATGGTAGATAACAGGCTGCGGCCTTTATTTTATTATCTCTAATTATAACGGCGCCATCATGTAAGGGCGTATTAGGTGTAAAAATATTAGCTAAAAGCTCGTAAGAAATAACAGAATCCATTTGGGTTCCAGTATTAATAATATCCCCAATCTTTGTGTTTCTTTCAATTACAATCAACGCACCAATATATTCCTCTGAGAAATGATTACAGACATTTACAATAGCCTCAATGGAGGCAGTGGTCCTAAGTTGGTCCTCGTTATCATCAATTGAAAAAAGATTTTGAAAACCACTATTACCTATTTTCTCCAAACCACGTCTTAGTTCGGGTTGAAATAGCACAATAAGTGAAAAGCCTAAAAGAGATATAGCACCTTCAAGAATAAATGCCAAAGTTCTAAGTCTTATCAATTGAGCTACTTTAAGACCAATAACTATTATTAAAATGCCCTTTACCAGCTGCATTGCACGTGTTTCACGAACTAATTGAATGACTTTGTAAACAATATAAGAAATAATACTTATATCAACAAGCATTAAAATAATATCCCATGGTCCGTTCAAACCGAGAAAATTACCTATCAATATGAATAAATCCTTAATATTATTTACATCTGCCAAATAAAGCTCCCCCACCAGATTCATTATTTATCTTATATTGTATAATACATTATCCATATACTCAAGACAGGGTGAACAGTATGTATTTCGCACCAATTATAAGCCTCACTAATCACACTATAATGAGATTATATCCCTTTATAGAATGAATTGGTACACAAATTTCACTTTGTAATATAAATGAAAAAAGCGGCACTAAGCCGCGTTTTTCCCATTATATTAACTTTTTACTTGTTCAACAAGTTTTGCGAAACCTTCAGCATCATTTACAGCCATATCAGCTAAAACTTTTCTGTTTAATTCGATGCCGGATTTCTTTAAAGCATTCATAAAGCGACTATAGGACATGCCATTTAACCTTGCTGCAGCATTAATCCTTGTAATCCAAAGCCTTCTAAAATCTCTTTTCCTTTGTCTTCTATCGCGGTATGCATATACCTGAGATTTCATAACTGCCTGGTTTGCAGTTCTATATAATTTGCTTTTTCCACCAAAGTAACCTTTGGCGAGCTTTAATGTTTTTTTACGTCTGGCTCTGGTCCTTACAGTGCCTTTAACTCTTGCCATATCTCACACCTCTTTCCTAATCATTTATAAGGAATCATATTCTTAATGATTGCTTCATTTGCACTCGATGCTGTTGTTGCCTTACGAAGATTCCTCTTGCGCTTTGTGGATTTTTTGGTAAGAATATGACTTTTATATGCTTTATTACGTTTAACCTTACCAGTACCAGTTATTTTGAATCTCTTTTTCGAAGAACTGTGGCTTTTCATTTTTGGCATGGATAAAACCTCCTCCACTATTTATATTGGGCATATTGCGATGTTACATGCTTCGAGTTTCACAGTACAAAATACCGTGGCTATACATGAAAACATATCACCACTAATTGCACAGCTGACTTCATTTGGTTACATAGCAAAAGCCTTATATTAGTTACCTTCATTGCTAGCTAAAACCATTAAAACGTTGCGTGACTACACACTATAAGCTTATTATTGTTTCTCTTTAATAGGAGAAAACATAGCCGACATATTTCTGCCGTCAAGAGAAGGCCTCTTGTCCATTTTCCCATAGTCCTTAACCTGCTCGGCAAACTTATCGATTACTTCATAAGCCATGGAAGTGAATTGCATTTCCCTACCCCTGAACCTTATGGATACCTTTACCTTATCTCCGTCTTGCAGAAACTTTGTTGCATTTTTTAACTTAAATGCAAAATCATGCTCTTCAATTTTTGGTGAAAGTCTTATTTCTTTAACGGAAATATTCGTTTGCTTCTTTTTTGCCTCTTTCTCTCGTTTGGATAATTCATACAAATATTTACCGTAATCCATAATTTTACAAACAGGGGGATCTGCATTAGGTGAAATTTTAACCAGGTCCATATCCCTTTCATTTGCCTTTAATTGGGCTTCCCTGGCGGATACAATCCCTATCATTGTTCCGTCAAAGTCAATCAACCTGACTTCCTTATCCCTGATTTGATTATTCACCTGAACTTGATCTTTCTTGATAAAAAACACCTCCATAAATTTTGAACCCGTTCAAGCTCTGTGCATTATCGAAAAAGTGATTATTGCACTAAACTGAACATTTTCACATGCAAAAAAGCAGGCAAACCACTTCTTCACCTGCATAAACCACAGCATAGTACTGCTACGATTTAACCCTGAAATCAACTAGATACAGGGTGAGAAGTGGAACTTCTACTTGATTGTTACTTAAATATACATGAAACACTTGAGTTTGTCAAGGTATAATTTTATGTGGAAATTTATATTAATTACTATATATATCTGAAAATTCTATTTCAATATACTCTGCTCTACTTTTGTAGTATTCCTTTGTAGGGGGTTCCTTCATAGTTTGCGGAAGCTTTTTGTTTGGTATTGAAAATACAATAGTGGTGCCTTTTACCTCATTATTATATGCAAATATTTCTCCACCCATGTTTTCTAAAAGTCTTTTCGCAATATATAAACCCATACCACTTCCCTTTTTCTCTAACAAACTTTTTCCATCTGTTTGATTGCATTTTTCAAATATTGTATTATGATATTCTGATGGAATGCCTGGTCCAGTATCTGATACTGAAACGAATATATTCTTGTCTTGTATGTTTACAGTAACCTTTATGTCCCCACCAACCGGAGTATACTTGATTGCATTTGATAAAAGATTGAGCATAATACGCTCAAGCTGAAAACTATCTATACAAACAATATATTCTGGCTTATTACTTTCAAATGTTAACTCCAGATTCTTCATTTCCGCATAATCAATAACCGAAAGAGTTATATCTTTTATTGTACAAACTATGTCTTCATTCTTTAAATCAACCCAAAAAAAGCCAGAATCTAATCTATTTATATCGAGTATTTTATTAACCATTTTTAATAATCGAAGGCAATTCTGTTTCATTATATCTAAATATCTTGTCTTAACTTTGCTATACTCTCCAATATTATTTAGTTTAGACACTTGGATAGTTGACAGGATAACATTTAATGGAGTTCTTAACTCATGTGAAAAAACATAAATCCAGTCATTATCGTAAGTTCCAGTTTTCGACTCTTCATTATTCGAGTTCATAGATTCTATTAGCTCATTCTCCTGAAAAATGCATCCATTCTTACCTAAGCAACCATTTGAACAAATACTATTAAACTCGACTTTTTCTTTAATAACCACTAAAATGCCTCCTCCTATTTTAGATAGTAACTACCTAAAATATTTAGCTTTATAGGATATCAACTACCTAAAATATATTCGCTATATGTAACTTTTAGTCGTCTATTCTGAAAAAATTCGATTCAATGGAGTAATATAATGTATTCAAGTTGCACGAAAAAAAAAGCTATTGATCGTATTATATATACGTTTTTAACAATAATCAACAATTATTTGAAAAAATTAACCTTTTTTAGGAAATAAATATATAAGATATATGTTATGGTTATATTAAAAAGAAGTTGAGTTACGCACTTAACTCAACTTCTTTTCCATGGATTACTGTCTTTTTATGGTCACTCATATAGTCTTTTCTCAAGTTGTTTTCTTTCCTGTTCATATCCCGGTTTTCCCAAGAGTGCAAACATGTTTTTCTTGTATGCCTCAACGCCAGGTTGATCAAACGGATTTACTCCTAATAAATATCCACTAATTCCGCAAGCTTTTTCAAAGAAATAAACTAACTGACCAAAGTAGTACGCCGTCATTTGAGGAATCTTTATTAGTAAACTTGGGACTTTCCCGTCATGATGGGCTAATATAGTCCCTTCCATAGCTTTTCTATTTATGAAGTCAAGTTTTTTACCAGAAAGATAATTTAGTTTATCAAGATTGTCTTTATCCTCACAAACTGTTATTTCCTTTCTTGGTTTTTCAATATATAGAACAGTTTCGAAAATATTTCTCAATCCATCTTGTATATACTGTCCCATAGAATGTAGATCTGTAGTAAAGTCAACTCCAGCTGGGAAAATACCTTTTCCGTCCTTACCTTCACTTTCCCCAAATAGCTGTTTCCACCACTCAGTAACATAATGTAATGAGGGCTCATAATTAACCATTATTTCTGTTGTTCTCATTTTCCGATATAGAGCATTTCTATATGCAGCATACAAATAAGATGGATTGTTTTCAAAGGGCTGCTTATATAGCTTAAAACCTTCTCTGGCGCCTTCCATCATTTCGTCAATGTCTATTCCTGCCACAGCTATTGGAAGTAACCCTACCGCTGTAAGTACCGAAAAACGTCCTCCTATATCATCAGGGATAACAAAACTATCATATCCTTCTGAATCTGCAAGGGTTTTTAGAGCACCTCGTGATTTATCAGTGGTAGCAAATATTCTTTTTCTTGCTTCATCTTTTCCGTACTTATTCTCTACATATTCTTTTAGTATTCTAAATGCTATTGCAGGTTCTGTTGTAGTACCGGATTTTGAAACAACATTTATTGTAACATCCTTCTTATCAATAAGTTCTAACAATTCAGCAAGGTAAGTAGAGCTTATATGGTGCCCTGCAAATAAAATTTGAGGGGCATTCCTTTTCTCAGTTGGTAACATATTGTAAAAGGAATGTGTAAGCGCTTCTATTGCAGCCCTTGAGCCAAGATAAGAACCCCCGATACCAATTACAATAAACACATCAGAATTATCTCTTATTCTTTTAGCCGCACTCTTTATTCGAGCAAACTCATCAACGTCATAAGACATCGGAAGATCCAACCACCCTAAGTAATCACTTCCCGGACCCTTTTTTTGATGCAAAAGCTCATGAGCAGTTTCAACAAAAGGTTCAAAATACTCAATTTCATGGTCTTTTACATACCCTATAGTATTTTTTGAATCAAATATTATCATAGTTTACACCTCTATTTTTGCTTTATATGGTTTATTGAATGTTTAGTTCATGTTAAGTATTCCAGAATGTTGTTTCAATTGCTATTGATGCTGATATAAAAAGCAAGTAACTATAAAAAAGAGGCGGTTATCCGCCTCTTCATGCTGTAAATGTACAAAAATGCCCATTAAAATGCAAAGACATTAAATCGGATGCACTTTGTTATCGTAATCAACCATGTCAGGATCAATTTTATATTTTTCTGCTTTTCTGAATTCAAAGAATTTCTTTGCAACTTGTGGAAATAATGCATAAGATAATACATCTTCATCCTGTTCAAGATATTCTTTCATTTCGTTTCTAATTTTCTCTAATTCTGGTTCGATTAAATCTGCTGGACGACAAGTAATTCTTTCTTCATCTCCAATTATCTTCTTAACGATTTCGTCCTTAATCGGAGCAGGCGTCTTTCCATACTCACCTTTTACAAGCGCTTTAGTCTCTTTTGGAACTATTTTATAGCGTTCCCCTGAAACAACATTCATAACAGCCTGTGTTCCAACGATTTGGCTTGTAGGGGTAACAAGAGGTGGAAAACCCAAATCCTCACGAACTTTCGGAACTTCTTGAAGTACTTCCTGATATTTATCTTCTTGTCCAGCCTGTTTTAGCTGAGATACAAGATTAGACAACATACCACCTGGAACTTGATATATTAATGTGTTTATATCAACACCAGTTACCTTTGTATTCATAAGTCCTGATTCAAGATATTCATCTCTAAGTGGACGGAAGTAATCAGCAATTTCAGATAGAGCTTTAAGGTCGTATTTGGTATCATACTCTGTACCCTGTAGCGTTGCCACTAGTGATTCTGTTGCAGGCTGACTGGTTCCCATTGCAAGAGGTGAAATAGCACAGTCTATCACATCACATCCTGCTTCAATTGCCTTTAAATAAGACATGGAAGCAACACCACTTGTATAGTGGGTATGCAATTGGATAGGAACTTTAATGTTTTCTTTTAGTGCTTTTACAAGATCGTAAGCAGTATATGGTGTTAGAAGACCTGCCATATCCTTTATACAAATTGAATCAGCACCAGCTTCAACCATTCCCTTTGCATCTTTAACAAATTGCTCAAGATCATGGAATGGGCTTATTGTATAACTAACTGCAGCCTGTGCGTGACCACCCTCTTTTTTAGTAGCTTTCATTGCCACTTCAAGGTTTCTTGGATCATTAAGTGCGTCAAATATACGAATTATATCAATACCATTTGCTATGGATTTCTGAACGAAATATTCAACCACATCGTCAGCATAATGCTTATATCCTAAAATATTCTGTCCACGGAAAAGCATTTGTAGTTTTGTGTTTTTAGCTTCATTTCTAATTTTTCTTAGTCTTTCCCAGGGATCTTCGTTTAGAAAGCGAAGACATGTATCAAATGTTGCGCCTCCCCAGCATTCCAAAGAATGATATCCTATCTTATCTAACTTCCCGATAACTGGAAGCATATCTTGGATTCTCATTCTTGTCGCAATTAAGGATTGGTGCGCATCCCTAAGACAAGTTTCGGTAATTTTTATGCCCATGGCTATAAGCCTCCCTTACTATTTCATTTATAACCTTTGGATGATATTATACGCTTGTTTTAAATACTATCCATTAATTGATACAAGCAAATCACCACTGTTAACTGAATATCCTTTAGATACATTAACAGTAGCTACCGTTCCATCCTCTGGTGCTAATATCTCATTTTCCATCTTCATGGCTTCAAGGATTAGTAAAATATCTCCTCGCTTAATACTGTCACCTGCTTTAACTCTAAGATCAACAATTGTACCTGGCATAGGACAATTTACTTTAATAGAACCAACAGCGCCACTAGCTACAGGTGCTGGAGCAGCTTTCGGTGCCTCCGGTGCTTTTGCTGGTGCAGGTGCTGGAGCTGGTGCAGGTGCTGGAGCAGCTGTTGTTACAGGAACAACAGGTGCCGACGGTTGACCTACTCCTCCTACCTCTGCAACTTCTACTTCGTATTGATTTCCATTAACGTTTATTACAAACTTTCTCATTATAAATATACCTCCATAGAATAATCAGATGATGATTATTATAAAATAATTCAAAATTTAGTTTTTACTAGTTATTATAATCTAAACTAGAGTTTAGTCGAATACTTCAATTACTGCTGTGAAGCAATGTAGTTGTAGCATTACAAAAACTTACTTATTATAGGGGGATATTGCCATGTTTTTTACTTGGCCTTGTTTCCCTCTTACTAGTAAGCATTTCAAGTGCAGCAGCAATGTGGATTCTTGTTTTAGCTGGCTCGATTACATCATCAACATAGCCTCGTGAAGCTGCAACATAAGGATTTGAGAACTTATCCTTATATTCTTGAATCTTCTCAGTTCGGAATGTAATAGGGTCATCAGATTGAGCAATGTCTTTTTTGAAAATGATATTTGCTGCCCCTTCAGGACCCATAACAGCTATCTCTGCTGTAGGCCATGCAAAAACCATGTCAGCACCCAGATGTTTGCTGTTCATTGCAATATATGCTCCACCATATGCTTTACGAACTATGACATTAATTTTAGGTACAGTTGCTTCTGCAAAAGCATATAGTAATTTCGCTCCATGGCGTATAATACCGTTGTGCTCTTGTTCCACCCCAGGTAAATACCCAGGCACATCTGTAAAAGTAACAACGGGAATGTTAAATGCATCACAGAATCTTACGAATCGTGATGCTTTATCAGATGAATTCACATCAAGAACTCCAGCATTTACTTTTGGCTGATTTGCAATAATACCGATAGCTCTTCCATTAATTCTGGCAAAACCTATAATAATATTTTTCGCAAAATCTTCTTGCACTTCAAGAAAATTAGAATTGTCAACTATAGAAGAAATAATCTCTTTCATGTCATATGGTTTATTTGCATCCTCAGGAACAATGCTGTTCAATTCAGCAACAACCCTGTTTAAATCATCATCGTTATTCATTAGTTCACTATCAGAAAGATTATTGTCTGGAAGAAAACTTAAAAGGTTTTTAATCTCTTTAAAACAATCTTGTTCTGTAGAACTCTTGAAATGTGCAACGCCGCTTACAGAATTGTGTGTTGAAGCTCCCCCAAGCTGTTCAAACGTAACATCTTCTCCAGTTACTGATTTAATAACCTGGGGACCGGTTATAAACATTTGGCTAGTGTTTTCAACCATAAAAACAAAATCCGTAATTGCAGGAGAATATACTGCGCCTCCTGCACATGGACCCATTATTACTGATATTTGAGGAATTACCCCAGATGCAATTGTATTTCTGTAGAAGATATCTCCAAAACCACTTAATGCATCTATTCCTTCTTCAATTCTTGCTCCACCGGAATCATTGATACTAATAAATGGTGCACCCATTTTTATAGCCATATCCATTACCTTAGTAATCTTTTTAGCATGCATTTCACCTAAAGAACCACCTATAACAGTAAAATCTTGAGATGAAACATAAACAAGTCGACCGTCTATTGTACCATATCCTGTGACAACGCCGTCACCAGCAACCTTCTTCTTTTGCATGTCAAACTCAATACTGCGAGCTTCGACAAAGGCATCAACCTCAACAAAGCTGTTGGGGTCCATTAACATCTGAATTCTTTCTCGAGCTGTATTCTTATTTGCGGAATGTTGCTTGTTTATCCGATCTTCACCGCCGCCTAAAGCAATTTTTTGCTTCTTGTCGTAAAGATCGTTTATTTTATCCATTGTAGCCATTCTTACCCCACCTCGTACTTCAAAATTGTATTTACATAAAGAACAACTTAATGTCTTATGATCAGAATAAAAAACTATAATACCGCTATTTTACACTAAATTGAATGCAATTATTATGAATTATACAGTAATTAAATATCATTTGCAAGAATATAGCATTGTTTTTGCCAAAATTTTAACAATACTATTATTATTTATTACCACTGTCCATAATTTTAAAACCTATTTCAATTTATTCTTAAAATATCACTAGTTTTGTACTGAAAGAATATAGTTAATCTGATTAAAAAGGATATTCATTACAAGATAAAGGTAGAGCAATATATAGAAGCGAACTGGTGCTCAAAAATTAAGGTATCAGATAAACTGATACCACTTAATTAATAAACTAAAATCTTTTAGAGAGTTATGAAATTATTACTTTACATATGTTTTTAAACTAATATCTTTGAACTAATGTTTTAACTAACATTATATTCCAAACGCATTTTATCTGCTATCATAGCAATAAATTCGGAATTTGTAGGTTTTCCCTTTTTAGTGTTAATTGTATAACCAAAAAGATCATGAATTGTTTCGACTTGTCCCCTTGTCCATGCAACTTCAATTGCATGCCTTATGGCTCTTTCAACTCGGCTTGGGGTGGTTTTATACTTTCTTGCTAGCTCTGGATATAATCTCTTTGTAACTGAGCTAATTAATTCTATATCGTCAGTAACCATAAGTACCGCATCTCTCATATATTGATAACCTTTAATATGAGCTGGAACACCTACATCGCGCATAATTTGAGTAATTCGGTTTTCAATACTTGATGGTTTTGCTGTCTGCAACTGCTGTCTCAGAGTAGCTTTAACACCATCTGAGCGATTCATTATATCATTACCTTTTCCTAATTGTCGGATTCTTTCTACAAGAATTTCTAAATCAAAGGGTTTTACAATGTAGTATTCTGCGCCAAGATTAACAGCCTGTTGGGTTATCTTATCCTGGCCTACTGCTGATAGAATTATGAACTTCGGTTTTGATGAGGCAGGTACTTTATTATAGTGCTCTAATACCGCTAAACCATCCATATGCGGCATAATGATGTCCAATATAACTATGTTTGGATTTATTTCATCAATGAGGTCGATAGCTTTCAAGCCATCTTCCGCTCTACCAACTACTTCTAAATCATCATAGTTTGATAAGTAATCACAGACAATTTCTCCAAATTCAACGTTATCGTCTGCTACCAGAACTCTGATTGGATACGCCACTGAAAAGACCTCCTTTTATTAATATAAAAACATTATATTTCCAATTCTACCATCTTGCAAGGAGATTTTACAATTCACTGCTATTAGTTTTTTAAAAATACGCAAATTCAAGCCTTATAGACATTTTATCCTCAATGCTATTAGGAAATAAAAAGGAAAATATATTATTCTGCGTAGATTTCTATGGCACTTATCGCAGATTGGATATGAACCTCTATTTTATGATCTGCACTTTCATAATTATCAGAAGTATAAACGTCACCTTGTTTTGTCAATTCGATATTATGAAATGAAAGATTTGAAAATACATTTTCTGATTTAATTTTACAACCAGTATCTTTTGGAATGTGAATTTTAAGATCTGTAGCACCTGCTTGAATGTTCAAAACTGAGTCAACTTGCTGCTTCCCAACAGAAACCTCAAGAGCACCTGCCCCCAGTTTTAGATTCAGCTGCTCAAGAGGTATTTTACTAAAATCTAATTTCCCATCAACCACTGCCAAATTAGCATCCACACTCCATGGTATTAAAGAATTTAGCTGAAGGGTAAATTCTCTTGAAATATCGTTATTTTTATACTCGTTATGTGAATATTTTAGTACTGCTTCCTGCTTACCACCCGAAAGTTTTTGCTCAATATATATTTGCTCAATATTTTCAATTTTTGTATGCATTTTTGCCAGGAAATCGTCCTGACCTTTTTTGACATTGAGCTTCACCGCTCCAAGATTTAAAGTTAGTTTACCTTCTTCATTTTCTTTATCAAAGGGAATATCTTCGGTTTTGGAAATTTCTTTAACTTGCGTAACATATCTCTTGGCATTATTTGATATATGTTCTGTTATGGTAGATGGTTTGTTTTCATTATACATACCAAATGCTACAAATAAAGCAAAAGCCACAATCCATACACCCAATGTAATATATTTGTATTTATATTTGTCTGCCATCAAAGAAAGCCCTATTGCAATTAATATTATAGGCCAAAATCTTTTTACAGACTCTACCCAATTTACGTTAACTAATCCAGTTAATTCGATAATCCAAGCCATACCTATAAGAATTAAAATTAAACCTACAGTATTTCTCCGTCTCATTCAGAAATCCCCCTGCTTCTATATATCAGTACTGCACCAAGTACTACCAATATTACAGGAATGAAATACTTAAGGTCATGCCAACTAAAGTCAAATAGAAGCTTTGCTAATGAAAGCATTCCAATTACAATTAGTGAAACACCAATGAACAAACGGGTGTTTTCAGGATTGGACTCAGTATATTCAGGTTTTTCATCCATGTCACCATGCATTCCATCTTTAAATACCACTTTATCTGAAGGAATTACTAGGACGCACAGAATATATATAATTATTCCAGGTAATGCTCCAGTTGCTAGGATTGCGACTACTGCCAAAAATCGCAAAAGTCCTGTATCAACTTGGGCATACTCTGCAAGCCCCGCACATACTCCTCCTAGAATTCTATCACTAGTGCTGCGGAATAATCTCTTTCGCATTATATCACCTCATCAACAATGTCTTTCTATCTGCAAATACGATAAGGTTTATTAATTGTCTGATAAAAAAGCAAAACTCATAAATAATATTCATTTTCTTTCTTCCCATTCCATTATCCGAGATGCAATTTCAGAAAAAACCGGTGCTGCTGTAGTTCCCCCTCCAGTTCCGTCTTCCACAAATACACACATGGCATACTTAGGCTCAATATATGGAAAATACCCAGTAAACCAGGCGTGTATTATTGGACGTTCCTCATCAAACATACCAGTTTCAGCACTTCCTGTTTTCCCAGCAGAACCACCATATCCACCAATATCAGCTCTCTTTCCTGTTCCGTTTTCCACTGTTGCTTCCATCATCTCCATAAGACGCAGAGCTGTTTCTCGCGAAATCGCTCTCTCCCATTCTCTATTTTTTAGATCTCTAATAATATCTCCCCCATTGTTTACGATACAGTCAACTATGTTTAACTTATGGCGAATACCCCCATTGGCAATAATCGAAGCCATACCTGCAGCTTGTAGTGGTGTCACAAGAACTTTCCCCTGTCCCATAGCAAGATTAGCTATATTTCCATCACCTATTAAATCATTTTTTGCAGGGAGTAAACCTTCAAACTCAGGAATTAACTGTTCACTAATACCCGTAATAGAACCCAATCCAAAATTTTCTGCTGTTGCCAGCATTTTCTCGTCTCCAAGATGAATTCCAAGTTGTATAAAGTAGCTATTACAGGATTGTGCAAACCCAGTTATTAAGTCAACAACGCCATGACCATCTGTACCATAATTCCAACATTTAAACAGTTGATCACCAACCATAGTATATCCTGGACAGTCGAAAGTAATTTCACTATCAAAATCTGACTCAAGTACACTGGCTGCTGTTACTATTTTAAAGATAGAGCCCGGAGTGTATCCAGCAATAGCCCTATTGAAAAGTGGTTGTCTATCGTCAGAAAGTGATTGTGAAATGTCAACAGGATTAAAGCCAGGTCGGCTTGCAAGCACTAAAACATCACCGTTTAATATATCAACAATTGCTACTGCACCTTTATCAACCATGTTATCCATTACTTCTTCTGCAAGTTTTTGCATATGATAATCAATGGTTAGTTTAACACCTAAAGGTTCATTTGCTTTGTTTTTTCTTATTTGGTAACCATATTCTTCAAGAAACAGTTCTTTTGCATCTGTAGTTGCTAATACATACACTGCATTTTCAGAATGTAAAATCTGCTGATAAGCCTTCTCTATGCCCGCCATTCCATGAGTGCCAGTTTCGTCGGTATATCCTATCAAGTGAGCCGCTGGCATGGAAGAATCTGTTCTCTTTCTACGCTCAATAATTGATAGGCCTTGAACTGGATTTTCTATAAAATACTCAGCTATTTGCTCACTTACCCTGTATAATACGGGTGTTGCGTTATAGGCAGAAAAATTTATAAAATCATCGGGGTCAGTATTTAGTGCACGCGCAACAAAATCCCAAATTTGCTTATCTCTCGGAAACATGGCAGGTTGTATGACCGCTATAAATTCATTGCCCCTATCAGTAAAGGATATCATGTTCCTGTCATAGATTTGGCCTCGTTTGTGGTATATTGGTGTCATTCGACTTCGCTGTCTGAAAGCCGCAGATGAATACATATCATACTCAACGACCTGCAATTTGTATAATCGAAAGCATAGAAGTGCAATCAGAACGGTTATAAAAAACAATATTAATCTTACTCTTCCTTTGTACTTGTACATAAGAAAAAACACCCTTATCTAATTACTGTATATCCTCTGAATTATTCCAGTTAAAGGTGTTTTTTATACATTTTCACTTTCTCAATATCAAGTTTTATTTGTCTTATCAAATCTTCGCGTGTTTCAAATTTCCTTTCGTTTCTTAGTTTCTTAAGAAAAAAAACTTCAATGTCTTCACCATACAATTCATCTGTGAACCCAATCATATGTGTCTCAAGAGTTATCTTGTCAACATCTGCCACAGTGGGACATCTACCTACGTTTGTAACACTGTCATACCACTGTTCTTGGTATAGTGTCCTTGTTATATATACTCCACAAGCAGGCATAACAAGATAGTCTTCAGGCCGCATGTTTGCAGTAGGAAATCCCATTGTTCTGCCTATTTTTTTGCCGGGAATAACCCTTCCTGGTATAGAAAAATGTTTCCCAAGTAGCTCAAATGCCTTTTCCATTTGTCCTTTCATTATATATTGGCGTATTGACGTACTACTAACCACTTCAACTCCAATTTTTATAGGTGGAATAACTATTACTTTAAAACCATGTTTTTTCCCCATCTTCTTTAGTAGTACAGTATCACCTTTTCCCATATACCCAAATCGAAAGTTAAAACCTACTACAACAAGTTTAGCTCTTAATTTCTTACATAATATGTTTTCTATAAATGATTCAGGTGTCATCCTTGAAAACTCTTCATCGAACTCTTGTAAGAATAAACTATCAAGTCCTGTTTTTTCAAGAACTTTTGCTTTATGTTCCATTGTCATGAGCAATGGAGTAAAAAGTTTCTTTCTCAAGATGTGTTCAGGATGCTTCTTAAATGTATAAATAACAGAATGAAGGTCATGAACATGGCACTCACTTAATAAAGTATTTATAAGAGTCATATGTCCACGGTGCAAACCATCGAAATTACCAAGTCCTACGCCACAGTATTTTTTATCTGCAACATCAAACTCGTTCTCATATATATTCATGAGTTCTCCCTTTCTTAATTTACATATAATAATATAAATAAAACAGAAATGTACAAGTACAAATTAATGAATAATAAAATCATTTGATACAAAAAGTTTCTCAACCTTCATTTTTTTTCTTTCACCATCAACGAAGACCTTTCCTAGTCCTAAAAATATGTCATTTTCCGAATAAACCCTCACTGTTTTTTCCATCTGTGAAAAATCATATTTATTCAGAAAAACATATGCACCATTTAAAAACCTTTTCATCAAAGCTCTGTCAATAATCACCTTTTCATAGTTTTGAAACAGTAGATCTATTGGCTTTAATATTGAGGCTAATGTTCCCTCTTCTTGATGTTTCTTAATATCTTCAAGGGTTATTCCATCTGCAAGGGAAAACTGCCCCACTCTTGTACGAACTAAAAATGACATATGCGCACCACAGCCAAGCTTCTGCCCTATATCATGGCAGAGTGTACGTATGTAGGTTCCTTTTGAGCAATCAACATCAAATCTTACAGTTGTTTTATCACTATTTTCTTTAATTTCAAGAGCATCAATTTTCGATATATAAACGTTTCGTGCTTTACGTTCAACTTCAATTCCTTGCCTGGCAAGTTCATATAGCTTGCGCCCTTTTATCTTTATTGCAGAATACATAGGAGGAACTTGAGCATACTCACCAACAAATGCATTTATCGTGTTAACAACTGTAGTCCTATCAACATAAACTTCATTTTCTTCAATTATATTTCCCTCTGCATCCTGTGTGTCGGTAATTAATCCTAAAACCATTTCTGCGCGGTATGATTTGTCAAAGTCCTGGAACCAATCTATTGCCTTCGTAGCTTTTCCTAAACAAATAGGAAGAAGACCGCATGCTGCAGGATCAAGAGTCCCTGCATGACCGATCTTCTTAATTTTGAAAATTCCTCTAAGATAGGATACCACATCGAAGGATGTCATATCAGAAGGCTTAATAACTAGTAGTATACCATCCATATTATAACACCTTTTCTATTTCTGCTAAAACTTTGTCTATAGTATTTTGAAGATTGTCTTCAGAAGAAAAACCCGCCGCTCTTTTGTGACCTCCACCAGAGAAAATAGAGGCTAACTGAGCAACATCAACATATTCATTTGCACGAAGACTTCCTTTAAATATATGTTTAGTCTCCTCTCTTAAAAACAATGAAACTTCAACTCCCTCAAGGTTTCGTCCCACATTGACCAAACCTTCAAAGTCATCGGTTTGCGCATCAACTGACTTAATGTCATCATATAAAAGATAGGAAACTGCAACCTTGCCGTTAAAGTGCATAGTCAAATTCTGCAACGCCTTTCTTAGAAGTAACAGCTTTGAATATGAAACAGTATCAAATACTCTCTTAATTATTTCGGCGAAAGGCACGTCCTTAGATAATAAATCCGCAGTGATTATATGACTTTCTGGAGTGGTATTGCTATATCTAAATCCGCCAGTGTCAGTTACAATTGCAGTATATAGATTAATGGCAATATCACGAGTTACCTCTATGTTCAAAGCTTTTATCAAATTATATACCATTTCTCCTGTTGCAGAAGCCCTTTGGTCAATCCACAACCCGTCTGCTTGCATAGTATTGGTAGTATGATGATCAATCGTAATGGTTTTTTGTGCACAAGAATAGATATCAGCACGTTTACCAAGACGCGTCATATCGCTTGTGTCTAAGCAAATGCAAAGCTCAAACTTATTACCTTTATATTCTGAAACAAATTGCTGTCCTGGCAAAAAGTCTAAAGACTTAGGTATGGGTTCTTCAAGAAAAACTGATACATTCTTGCCTAAGTATTCCATAGCAAATGCAAGGCCAAAGGAAGAACCCAAAGCGTCACCATCTGCTGATGTATGAGTTAAAATCGCTATTTGCTCCGCATCTAGTATAATGTCAACTATATTCTCCAATAACTCAATCCCCTTGTTCTTTTTCGGGGTACAAAGTCTTGTTAATGAGCTCATTAATATACATACCCCGCTCAATGGAATCATCTTCTTCAAAGATAATCTCTGGTGTATAACGAAGCTGAATTCTTTGTCCAACTTCTCGCCTTACAAACCCAGCTGCTCCTCTAAGGGCAATCATTGCATTTTTCTTTTCTTCATTGCTGGCCAGAATACTAATGTAAACTTTTGCGTAACGCAAATCCCCTGTAACATCTACACTGGTCACAGTAAGCATATCCGGAATTCGAGGATCTTTAATGCTGAATTTAATGATTTCGGATATTTCCTTTTTCATCTCGCCAGCTATTCTATCTATTCTGCTCATTATATCACATCCTGCCTAATAAATTAGAAACTGTGTTTAATGCCTCTCAATTTCCACCATTCTGAATGCCTCTATGACGTCCCCTTCTTTAATATCGTTAAATCTTTCAACCAATATACCACATTCATATCCCTGTAATACTTCTCGAACGTCGTCTTTGAATCTTTTCAGTGAAGCCAGTTTCCCTTCATATACAACAATTCCGTTGCGGACTACTCTTATATCGGAGTTACGGCTTATCTTACCATCAGTAACATATCCGCCACCAATCGTTCCAACGCTTGAAGCCTTAAATGTCTGACGAATTTCCACATGACCATCCACAACTTCCTTAAACTCTGGATCCAATAGTCCTTTCATAGCCTTTTCTATATCTTCTATAGCGCTGTATATTACTCTGTATAAACGTAAATCAACTCCAGCATCTTGTGCAGCCTCAATAATATTCTGAGGTGGTCTAACATTAAAACCAATAATTATGGCATTGGAAACACTGGCTAAAGTAACATCGGCTTCGTTAATGGAGCCAACTCCACCATGTATAACCTGTACTTTTACTTCATCATTGCTTAACTTCTCAACTGATTGTTTCACAGCTTCAACAGATCCCTGCACATCGGCTTTTACGATAATATTTAGCTCCTTAACTTCGCCTTCTTGAATTTTACTAAATAAATCATCAAGGGTAACCACTGTTTTTGCTGCCCCTATTATTTGCTCACGCTGTTCAGACTTTCGTTTACTAATAAGATGTCTGGCAACCTTTTCATCAGAAACAGAGTAAAAAATATCTCCTGCTTCTGGAACTTCGTCCAGCCCAATTATTTCAACAGGCGTAGAAGGTCCTGCGTCTTCCAGCTTTTTCCCTTTTTCATCAGTCATCGCTCTAATGCGTCCAAATGTTGTACCAGAAATAATAGCATCACCAGAATGCAAAGTGCCTCGCTGTACAAGGACGGTAGCTACTGGTCCACGTCCCTTATCCAATTTAGCTTCAATAACGACTCCTTTTGCCTGCCTGTCAGGATTTGCCTTAAGTTCAAGCATATCTGCTGTCAATAGAACCATTTCCAATAGTAAGTCAATATTTTTTCCAGATTTTGCAGATACAGGCACCGCAATGATGTCTCCACCCCACTCTTCTATTAATAGACCATGCTCTGATAGCTGTTGTTTAATTCTATCGGGATTTGCATCACCTTTATCCATTTTATTAATTGCAACAACAATACTAATATTAGCAGCTTTTGCATGGTTAATAGCCTCTATTGTTTGAGGCATAACTCCATCATCGGCGGCTACAACTAATATAGCGATATCTGTTGCCTGAGCACCACGTGCTCTCATAGCTGTAAACGCTTCATGACCAGGTGTGTCTAAGAATGTTATGTCCCTTCCATCTACATTTACCTTGTATGCTCCTATATGCTGGGTGATTCCTCCCGCTTCTTTGTCTGCAATATGCGTTTCACGTATTGCATCAAGAAGGGAGGTTTTTCCGTGGTCAACATGACCCATTACCACAACAACAGGTGCCCTTTCTACAAGATCTTCAGGATCATCTTCTTCATCATCGAATAATATGTCTTCATCACTAACTACAACTTCTTTGTTAACTTTTACTCCAAACTCCTCCCCAATTATTACAGCTGTATCAAAATCAAGCTCCTGATTAAGTGTTGCCATAACACCTAAACCCATTAATTTTTTTATTACCTCTGCTGCCGTCTTCTTTAAAGCTTCAGCAAGATTCTTAACAGTAATAACTTCAGGGATTGTGATCTCAGTGAGAACGGCTTTAGGTGGGATGTATTTCTCCTTCTTTTTCGGCTTTTCCCTCTTCAGCTTGACTTTTTCTGTATAAAATTCATTTAGTATAAATTCGTCAGAATACATATCTGACACATTTGCAGTATGCCCTACGGGCAAAGTCTTCCTATATTTCGGTTTATCTTTCATACCAACACTAGTCGCAGATAACCTTGAAGCACCTTTCCTTGTTTGCTCTTTTTTGGCTTCGCGCTTAGAACCTTTTTCCGCAGCTGCAGAACGTCTTTCGCCACGTAAATTACTCTTTTCCTCAACCTGACCAGGTGGAAGTGTAGCTTTTGGTATGACAAGTGGTTTGTTTGCCGAATCCTGTCTTGCATTGTTTCTTCCGCTATCACCATAACCCTGAGCTTTATTTCTTTGTGTTTTATCTTTATCTCTATTTTGGTTATATTCGCCTCGTTTATTTCTAAAATCGTCTCTCTTTTGCATCTCACCACTACGTCTTTGTTGATTCCTTGGCTGTCGACTTTGCCTTTCTTCCTCGCTTGAGGTACGGGTAGATTCAATCTTTCTTTTTGAATCCTTAACCACTTCTACTTCGTCACTTTTTTGTTGTTCAGTGTCTTGTTTAGAAATTTCCTGCTTGTTAGCTCTTTTGCTTTTTGCTGCAGGTTCTTTATCTAAGTTATCCACCTGTTGATCTTTTTTTGTCTTAGCTGAAACTTCTTCAGTAGCATCGACTTTATGTTCTTTTTCAGCTTTATGTTTAATAGCATTAGATTTTTGAGTATGTTCTATATTTGCTTTCTGAGTATCAATTTGCATATGTTCTTCTTTTTTCTCTGCTACTGCAGATACTGTCTCCTTCTGAACGCCATCTATTATACTATCTTTTGTATTCTTATTAGTTTCAGCCATTATCTTTTTAGTATCTTCTTCCATAATCTCCTTATCAGCTGTCTGTTCTGGCTCTTTTGTAACACTGGTTGTCTTACCATCGGATTTTGTTTCTTGTTCTTCTTCCTTTGTTTCAGTAACGTCATCAGCCAAAGAACGCTTTTCCCATTCTTCTTTCGACGCTACTTTTTTAATACTCAATATATTATCTACAGGCATTCTTACTCTATCACTTCTTTGACTAGTACCCACAATGCCATCATCACTAATGCTTGATACAACCTTTTTGTCTTCTGTCTTTAAATTGTCAACACTTTTCTCGTTTACTTTCTTCTGCTCAATGTTATTTTTTGGGGAACTACGTCCCTTCTTTGTTTTCCCACTAGTAGTTGGCTCTTGTTTTTTGCTGGGAATGACAATATTATCATTTCCTCTTTGCAAACCACTCATTAATCCATCAGTGCTACTTGATGTACGCACATAGCTTTTTCTGCCCTTTTTCTTTTTTTCTTTATTAACATCAGCATTATAATCATCGTCATGAATAATAATCTCAGTTTTTCTAATGATTCTAGGGATTGATTTTCGAACAAGCTGACTTTCTTGCTTTTCCGACTGATCGGCGTTATTCCCCTCATCAGAACCAGTAACTAAGTCTCTGTTTACAACACCGATATGTTTGTATAACCGGTCAATTTGATCATCATCCACCAAACTCATATGGCTTTTAACCTGTATATTGATCTCTTCCATTTTCTCCATAAGCCTTTTGCTGGTAGTATTTAACTCCTTGGCCAGTTCAAATACTCTTTTACTCAATCAGCCCACCCCCGTGTTTTTTTGTTTGTTTTCAGTTATCAACTCAGTAAGTCTTTTGGAAAAGCCTTCATCAGTGATTGCTATCACAGAACGTAAGTCTTTTCCTATGCTTTTCCCAAGCCTCTCTTTCTCACCAAATTGTAAAAAAGGAACTCCATTATAGGAACAGTCATCTGTAAACTTCTTCACAGTGTTAAAGGAAGCATCCTCGGAAACAATCACTAAAAATGCTTTATGACATTTTATGATTTTTTCACAACTTTGCTCACCAGAAACCACTTTACCTGCTTTCATAGCAAGGCCAATAAAACTATAGACATTATCTGTCACTATCTTCCTCCAATTGTTTTCGTATTAACTCATAAATCTCAATAGGAATTTCCATTTTAAATTCCCTGTTCAATGCTTTGGTTTTACATGCTTTATCAAAACAGGCAAGATCATCACAAATATAAGCTCCCCGTCCATTCTTTTTGCCTGTTCTATCCAGTAAGATCTCACCATCAGGACTTTTAACTACACGAATCAATTGCTTTTTACCTTTCATCGTATGGCACGCCACACATTTTCTCATAGGAACTTTTCTTTGCTTCATCCGACCTATCACCTACCTTAAAATATCATATATCACCATCTACTTCAATTGCTCTAAATGCTCATCTTATATATCAGTATCTCCACTATGCTCTGCATCATCAATTAGTTGGTCATCCAACTCATCATCCGGATTTACTTCGATAAATAATCCCTCTGTCTCATCAATTGTGTCGCTTTCAATAAAAAGGCTTTCAGATTCAGTATCCAAACCTTCATCTACAGAAGTTTGAGGCTCACCACTTACGTCATTTTCAACAAATAGGCTTTCTGCTACGTTATCAAGTTCTCCACCAGCTACTTTAGAAAAGACTATTTCTGAATCTTCAGTAAATAGTTGTTGTTCAATATGAGCTCTTAATTGAGATTCACTCTTAATATCTATTTTCCAGCCTGTAAGTTTAGCAGCAAGTCTTGCATTCTGACCTTCTTTACCTATAGCAAGAGAGAGTTGAAAGTCGGGTACAATAACTCTTGCTACCTTCTGCTCTTCATCGGTATCAACGCGAACAACTTTCGCGGGACTTAAACTGCTTGCAATATATTCTTCAGGGTTACTACTCCATTTTATCACATCGATCATTTCGCCTTTTAGTTCATCCACTATGGCACGAATACGGCTCCCTTTTTGTCCCACACAAGCCCCGACAGGATCAACATTTTCGTTCTTGGAATATATTGCTATCTTACTTCTTGAACCTGCTTCGCGGGTAATGTTTTTTATCTCTACAGTCCCATCATGGATTTCGGGGACTTCAAGTTCCAATAGTCTTTTTACAAGACCGGGATGAGTCCTGGAAATAAAAATCTGTGGACTTTTGTTTGTCTTTTTTACATTAATAACATAAGCTTTGATTCTGTCATGAATATTGTATTTTTCGCCAATTATTTGCTCACTAGGGGGCAAGATTGCCTCAACGCGGCCTAAGTCTACAATAACATTTCTTCGATCAAACCTGCTTATTACACCGGTCACAATGTCATCTTCCTTGCTGGAAAACTCCTCAAAAACCAGTTCACGTTCTGCTTCCCTAATACGCTGCACAACAACCTGCTTTGCTGTTTGAGCAGCTATTCTTCCAAACTTACGCGGTGTTACTTCAACTTCTACCACATCACCAACTGCAAATTCCGGATCAAACTGATTGGCTTGTTCCAATGAAATTTCTGTTGAAGGATCATTAACCTCATCAACAATCTTTTTCAAAGCAAAAACTCGAACATCACCTGTAAGTCTGTCAATATAAACTTCTACATTAGTCGCTGAACCGAAGTTTCTTCTATATGCTGTAACCAATGCAACTTCAATTGCTTCAATAAGGACTTCCTTATTGATGCCTCTTTCCTTCTCAATTTGTTCTAATGCATGAATTAATTCAGCACTCATTGCTTTAGCCTCCCTAATTATGAACCTAGTTTAACATTACATTCAAATGAATAAACCTCTGCTATATTAAAATAGTTCTATTTATTTTGGAAATATCTTTCAAATGAAATATTTCCCTATTATCATCATCTAATAAAACTGTTACCGTTTCACCATCATATTTCTCAAGTATACCTTCAGCTGTTTTTTTTCCGTTAATGGCTTTATAAAACTTAATTTTTACATTTTCACCTATTGCTTTTTCAAAGTCTCTATCTTTTTTAAAAGGCCGTTCAACACCTGGAGAAGATACCTCCAAAAGATAGGCTTGTGGAATAGGATCTACTTCATCTAGTTTTTTACTCAATGGTCTGCTTACCGATTCACAGTCATCTAATGTAACGCCACCATCTTTATCAATATATATTCTCAGATACCAATCAGCACCTTCACGTACGTACTCAATGTCCACTAGCTCAAGCCCTAGTTCTTCAATAATTGGTTTAGCTAAGTTTTCTACAACATTAACCACTTTATTATTTGCCATTTGGATAATACCTCCAGAACTTAAATTATGGTATTCACCATGTTAGTTAGTAATATGTTAACAACTGTAGCAATATGTAAATTTCAGTATTTCATAACAAAGGATTTGACAAAGTCAAATCCAAAAAAGCTTGCTAAAAGGTTAACAATGGTGAGTAATAAAATCATTCGCAATAACCATTTCTGCAAAATACTTTCATAACAGTTAATGTTTCAGACTGATATTATTTAGGTTCATAGTATGTATACTTTACAGCACTTTGACCATAAATACTTCAGTTAAAACGTAAAGAGTGGGAATCACCCACTCTTTCTGCAAAAATAAACCGCTTATTCCTAAACATTATAGCATGGAATAATATGATATGCAAACATTTTTAAAAAGTTAACAAATACCGTCTGCTACGGCAATTATGGTGATAACTTATGG
Organism: Clostridiaceae bacterium; assembly: GCA_012519655.1. Classification (GTDB taxonomy): domain Bacteria; phylum Bacillota; class Clostridia; order DSM-8532; family DSM-8532; genus Thermoclostridium. The sequence continues at coordinate 26,002 of JAAYPS010000126.1, forward strand.
AATAGATGGCTGCAAAACTTGGACATAATACTCTTCGTATGTAATATCTCTATCATAGATTTCACTTGCAATTTCAACCCCCACATATCGCAAATGCCATGGTTCATATTTGTATCCGGTTATATACTCTTTGCCCTTTGGATATCTAATGATAAAGCCATATTTATGAGCATTTTCACTGTACCATTGGAATTCTTCTGTTTGTTCAACATCATAATTATTTATTATTACATCAATAGCTAAACCTGTATGATGTTCACTATGACCACCTCTTGCATTTAGACTATCAACGTCTTCTACGGTGCGTCCACTGTTAA
>JAAYPS010000127.1 GCA_012519655.1 Clostridiaceae bacterium
AATTGTAGGTGAGAAGCAAATACCTACAGAAGATAGCAAAGTTTACAAAGAGAGACTTGGCGATATATTAATTTCAAAGGGTTATATAAACAATGAGCAACTAGAAGATGCATTCGAAAAGCAGAAGGAAAACGGAGGTTTGTTGGGCTCAATTTTATATAATGAAGGATACATAACAAAAGAACAGTTATTTAGTGCTTTGGAAGAACAAACTGGAGTTCCGTATTTCGATCTGCAAGATGCTGAAATTCCCGAAGAGATTCTACGCTTAGTTGACAGGAGAATTGCGCATTTATATAAAATAATACCGATTAAAGTAGAAAATGATTTATTATATGTTGCAATACATGATCCACTTAACATTTATGCGCTAGACGATATAAGACTTGCTACAGGATTTGAAATAAAGCCATTGCTTGCAGATGAAGAGCTTATTTCTGAAAAATTAGATATTTATTATGAAAAAGAGATTGAACCAGAACCTGAGCCAGAACCTGAAGAAGAGTTTGACATTGAAATAGAAATGGAGAAGGTTAAGGAAGAAATCGAGATAGAAGTAAGAAAAGAGGAGCAGGTAGAAAAAACAATAAACATTAGCGATGTAGAAAATGCTCCTATAGTAAGATTAGTAAACATGATATTTAAAAGCGCAATTGACAGAAGAGCCAGTGACATTCATATAGAAGCGTACGAAGATTGCGTCATGATAAGGTTTAGAATAGACGGGCAGCTTGTTGAGGCAATGAGACAGGATAAAAAAATACAGCAGATACTTGTTGCAAGAATAAAAATTATTAGCGGACTTAATATTGCAGAGAAAAGAATACCTCAGGACGGTAGAATAGCATTAAAAATAAACAACAAAGATTATGATTTCCGTGTTTCAACACTTCCCACAATGCATGGCGAGAAAGTTGTTATACGTGTACTTGATAAAGAAGGTTTTAACAAATCAAAGAATGAGTTAGGTTTCTTTGATGATGATTTAGTAAAGTTTGACAATATATTAGCCCACCCACATGGTATTGTACTTGTTACAGGACCTACCGGAAGTGGTAAATCGACAACATTATATACTGCATTAAGAGAATTATGTAAACCCAACGTTAATATTATGACTGTTGAGGACCCGGTGGAAGCAACTATTAGGGGCATAAATCAAGTTCAGGTAAATACAAAGACAGGTATGACATTTGCCAGCGCATTACGTTCTTTTTTAAGACAGGATCCTGATATTATCATGGTCGGAGAGATTCGTGATAAAGAAACAGCCGATATAGCAATTCGGTCAGCTATTACAGGTCACCTTGTTTTAAGCACATTACATACAAACGATTCAGTCAGCACTATAAATCGATTAATTGACATGGGTGTAGAACCTTTTCTAATTGCCACTTCACTTGTTGGCGTACTTGCTCAAAGACTAGTTAGAAGGCTATGTCTAAAGTGTAAAGAAGAATCAGCATTAAAAGATCATGAGATGGAGATTCTTGGCGTAGGTGAAGAAGTTAAAATCTACAGACCAGTTGGTTGTCCAGAATGTAATAATACCGGATATAAAGGTCGTATAGCTGCATACGAAATTTTTACAATCACAAGTGAAATTCGAGAATTAATTGCTCGAAGGGCATCTATTGAAGAAGTAAGGCAACTTGCTTTATCAAGCGGAATGAATACTTTGAGTAAGAGTTGTTCACGACTTGTTTTAGATGGTATTACATCACTTGAGGAAATGATGAGTGCAGTTTTAATAAAGGAATAGGCGATGCAAATGATACTTGACGAATATTTACAAAAGGGTGTGGAAATTGGAGCCTCCGACATACACGTTTGTGCAGGCTTACCATTTGCACTAAGAAAAAATGGTTCGCTATATTATATAGATGATTATGTATTAAACAAAGATGACTGTAGGGATTTAGTAAGGCAAATATTATCAGATGAACAGTTTGCTTTGGTTGAAGAAGAAGGCGAGATAGACCTATCACATATGATTTCAGGTGTGGGTAGGTTTAGAATTAACATATACAAGCAAAGAGGATCTTACGCTTTAGCAATCAGAATTATTTCAGTAAGAATACCTGAATTAAGTGAGCTGGGGTTACCAAATATTCTTGCTTCATTAGCCGAAAAGCAAAGAGGACTCATTCTTGTCACCGGACCAACAGGTAGTGGTAAGTCTACGACTTTAGCAGCTATGGTTAACCATATTAACAATACAAGAAGA
>JAAYPS010000128.1 GCA_012519655.1 Clostridiaceae bacterium
GAATATATATAAGAATTGAAATTACTACTATAAAAAGCAATAATAAAAAAAACTGTCCAAAAGGAATGTTTTGAAAGGAAACATTCCTTTTTTTCTTGCTTTTCTTATTTTGTGTGAGAAGTTTGACAAAATCCGAAAGCCTATTAAACACCATATATATCACCAATATATAGTATTCAAAAAGACTATTTTTTATCAACACATACTGAAAAAAAGGTTTTTGCAGAGAATCTCTTTAGTTACTTTATTCAATAAGCATTACTTCATCATTATCAATGGCATTTTGTATTAGTTCTTCAATATTTAATACCGACTCATAATCTATGGTTTTTTGCAAATCTGGCTTTGTAACCGGATGTTTTGCCACAAAAACAGTACAGCAATCCTCGTACGGTAGTATTGATGTTTCATAGGCTTCTATTTTTCTTGATATTTCAACAACTTCACTTTTATCCATACCAATACAAGGACGGTATACAGGAAGTGTAACTGCGTTATCAGTAACAAGGAGGCTTTCAAGCGTTTGGCTTGCAACCTGGCCTATTGCTTCACCAGTGATAAGGCCAAGGGAGCCATTTTCCAGTGCAATTCGCTCGGCAATTTTCATCATAAATCTTCTCATAATAATTGTAAGGTATTCTTGTGGACAATATTGATTAATTGCAAGTTGTATTTCGGTAAAGGGTATTATGTGAAGCTTCATGCCAAGGTTATATTGTGACAGAATTTTTGTCAGACGAATAACCTTTTCTTTTGCCTTTTCACTTGTGTACGGATAACTATAGAAATGAACACCTTCTAATTTCACACCTCTTTTGGCAACCATCCAGCCTGCAACAGGACTGTCGATACCACCCGATATAAGAAGTGTAGCCTTGCCGTTTGAGCCTACAGGAAGACCTCTTACACTGGGGATTTTTTCGGTATATATATATGTGTTTTCACGTATTTCAACACGCACAATGAAATCTGGCTCATGGACATCTACCTTTAGCTGTGGAATCGCTTTAAGTAGAACAGCACCTAACTGACTTGATAATTCCATTGATTTTAAAGGGAATGTCTTATCAGCGCGTTTTGTTTCCACTTTAAAGGTTTCATATCTATGTCTTGTTAGTATTTCTTTTGTCATTTTTATAGCTTCTTCATATATGGTATCCTTATGCGTCTCTAACTTTTTAACAGGACTTACAGAAGCTATGCCAAAAACCTTAGTAAGACGAGTTATTGCCTCATCTATAGGATAATTATCATCATTTGGTTCAACGTATATTCTGCTCTGTGATCTTGATACAGTAACGGCCCCTAAGCCATATAAAACCTTTCGAATATTTTTCATAAGCCTGGATTCGAACATTGGTTTGTTTAAACCCTTTAGGAATATTTCTTCATATCTTACAAGTATTATAGTTTTCATATTGTCTCCATTTCATAAATGATAATTATGTTTGTGTATATTATTTAATATTTTATAATTGGTATTATTTCCTTAATCGCATCAATAAACTCATAGGCCTGTTCTTCATTGTTCATGCCAGAGAAGCTTAGTCTTATAGCGCCTTCTATGTTTTCTTTTGGAAGATTCATCGCAGTAAGAACATGGCTTTGCACATTTCTACGAGATGAACAAGCTGAGCCTGTTGAAACAAAAATATTCTTCGTTTCAAGATGGTGCATCAACACTTGAGCTTTAACCCTTGGAAATGCAATATTTAGTATCCCTTCATAACCATCCGATGGTGAATTAACATAAAACTTATCGCTAAATGATTCGCTGAGCCCTTTAATAATAATATCTCTTAATGCTTTGTATTTTTTCCTGTTTTCTTGCATTGCACTATTGGTTTTCACTGCTGCTTTTGCAAATCCATATATCCCAGGAACATTCTCTGTTCCCGAGCGATATTTTTTTTCCTGACCGCCCCCATGTAAAATGGGAACGATACGAGTGTTTTTCTTTATATATAATGCACCGCATCCCCTGGGACCGTGAATTTTGTGTGAGCTTATTGTTAAAAGATCTGCATCAAGTCGTAAAAGATTTATTGGTATCTTGCCATAGGCTTGAACCGCATCTATATGAATTATTGTATTTGGATTTATAAAACGTACCTCTCTTATTATATCCTCTGCCTTTTGGATAGCGCCAGTTTCATTATTTACAAGTATAAAACTAAATAAGATGGTATGGTTATCGATGGTTTCACGAACTAATTCAGAGGATAATTGACCATTTGGTTCAACATCAAGATATACTGGAGAAAAGCCTTCGGTCTCAAGATATTTAAAGCATTCTAACACCGATGGATGCTCGATTTTTGTGGTAACAATTTTGCTGCCCCTTCTCTTGTTTGCACGGCAGACACCTTTTATTGCCCAATTATTTGATTCGGTACCACTGGAGGTAAAATAAATACAATCATCTGAAGTACTTAGCGTTTTAGCAATTATCTGTCTTGATTGTTGCAAAATAATATCCGCTTCATTACCTAATCTGTGAAGAGAGGAAGGATTACCATAAAACCTTGAATATGCTTCATTCACAGCTGAAATAACTTCCGGATATACACAAGTTGTGGCACTATTATCAAAATATATTATGTCAGGCAATGCTGCTCCTCCTTTAAACTGCCCGTTTCAACTCAACATCAATGTTATTATTATCTATTATGACAATGGCATAGGACTCATCATCCCCACCTCTTGGATCGGATATACTCCCTGGATTTAGTATTATATACCCAGAACCATAAGTAATCTGTGAGATATGCGTATGTCCAAATAAAAGCAGTTGTATATTATCATTATAAGCTTTGTCTTGAAGCTTCTCAATACCCCATTTAACAGAGTATCGATGACCATGTGTTAATAATATTCGCTGTCCTTCTATTTCCAACACTTTTTCCATTGGCACATTACCAATCATAAAGTCGCTATTTCCATACACATACTCAAAACGAATATTTGGGAATAAGTTATTTAATCTATCAGCATCCCTGAAATAATCTCCAAGGTGAATAACCATGTCTACATCCTGGTTTTTATTTAACACTCTTTCGGCTAAAGTAGTATCGCCATGAGTATCGCTAATAACGAGTATTTTTGTCATAATTGTGTCGTCATCTCCTGTATTACATAAGCAAATATAAAAAGTATCCTAAATCAAAATTACGATATATATTAATTGTTGAATTTACTAATCTATTAATTTGCTAATTTTCAAATCTACTAA
>JAAYPS010000129.1 GCA_012519655.1 Clostridiaceae bacterium
TATTCAACAGCATTCTTTTTGAAACCTCTATTTTCCTATAATTCTGATACTGAATCGGTGTCATAAGAAAGCGTTTCTTAAATTCCCTGCATATATGAGATTTACTTACATGATACTTTTGTTCAAGAAATTCCAAAGATATATCATCCATATAGTGAAAATCAAAGTCGTGTTTTATCTGGTAAATATAATCGCATGTACAATGTTCCTTGCGTAGCCTGCTTTTTTCTATTAGCAACTCGAAAAGTAGTTCGTAAATATATCTTGAATGTACTAATGGTACATTATGTGGATTAGATAAATTGTCATACAAGAAATTTATTTTATCTGGAACCAAAGAATCGGGAAGAAATGTATGCAAATTTTCACCATCTTCTATGTAGTTATTGTAAAAAAAAGAAACCGAAGGACCAGAAATAAAAAATATTTTGTATTTCCAAAGCGGTATCTTAATTTCAATCGTATGGCAATGCTTACAATTTATAAACATAACTGTTTCTTTTTTCATAATATAAGAACGACTATTAAATGAAATTCGACCTGCTCCAGCTTCTGTATAGATTAGGCTAAAAGAATCAAGATTGGATATATCATAATGATGTGGATACGAAGCCTCGACATCTGCGTAAGATTGAACAAAGAGAAGATTGTCAATTATCTCCTTATTGATATTAGGAGGCTTGGGGTACCTTTTTACTTTTGCTATTGCCTTGCTTAACGAAACATCTGGATTTTTAACATCAAAAATAACTTTATTAGTATACATGACAACCCCCTGATATACTTATTATCATTCATTTGTTATGCAAGATTAATTTATTTAACTAAATTTAGGCTTTATTTTGATTAATTTTAGGTTTAGATGTCGAATAATTAGCTTTATATTAAAAACTTGCACAAATATACTATGATCTTAACAGCTATTTTAATATATTGTTACAAACAAAGCAATAGTTAAATAAAAAGTACAATAAATAATGATAAAAGTACAATAAATAACGATGACTAATTTATCCACAATAACTATAATTAAATTAGGCTATTTTAGCTAATATTACTATTATATTAGGAGGGAAAAGTATGAAATCAAAAGGATTCTTAGCTATTCTAACAGCAATCGTAATGATGATTTCATTAGTGGGCTGCGGTGTAGAGGCTCCAGGCGGAACAACTGCACCAGACACTCCAAGTAGCACAGGTGGAACTAGCTCGGAAGACCCATCATCTCTTAAAGGTACGACTATCAGAGTGTATACGCACATGGGAAATAGAGTTCTAGGTGAAGAAAAAAAGGATGAACAGGGTAATACATATCGTGATGTAGAAAATACCGCGTTCTTGAAGTACTTAGCCGAAGATTTCACAGCAGAAACAGGAATCAATGTCGAGCTGAATGTGGTTACTAACGAAGAGGAATTACGCCCATTATTCCAAGTTAAAGACGACAGTGTTGATGTATTTACTTGTCCTAATTGGAGTCTTGATGAGTGGAAGGCATATTGCGAGCCGTATTGTACTGTTGATGAAGGCGTTGAACAATATGGCGAATACGCAAAAGCAATGCCTGGTGTAGATGGAGTTATCTATAGCATTATGCCAGGCAGAGCATATAACCAAGCAGTTGTTTACAATGAAGAAGTTATTAAGGCAGCAGGATATAATGAAATTCCCGCTACATTAGATGAATTTAATAAGATGTGTGAGAAAATTAAGTCAATAGGTATCACGCCCATTTCCTTACATAGAGTCGAAAACTGGCCTTTAGCAACTGTTCAGGACTTTGCTGGATATGTAGCAGGGAATGCTAACGTATTCGCGGAATGTCTGAAGACTGAAAATCCATTTTCAGAAATAGCTCCATTTGGTAAAACAATTAAAATATATACACAATGGAAAGCTGACGGATTTTTTGAGCCTGAAGTATATACAGACTTTGGTGTAGCCATGGATAGCGTTGCATATGGTAGAGCTGCAATGATGCTGTTTGGTTCATGGGTTGTGCCACAGATTCAAGGTCGTGTCCCCGATGGTAAAGACCCTTCCATTATAAAATTCGCACCAGCACCTGATTTCGGTAAAGGTAGATATGTGTTGGCAGCTCCTGCCGATAACTGGTCAATTAGTAAGTTCTCTAAGAATAAAGAAGCTGCCAGAATGTTCATAGAGTATATTGCTAAGGATGCTCAGTTTATTGCTGACAGCGGTTTTATTGCCAACAAGAAAGGTGTTGAACCTATCGTTCCGGAGCTTTACGCAATTATCGATGATTTGGTAGCATCAGGCGACTGTAACGTATTGTTACAACCTGCAAACGATGAAAATACAGTGGCTAATCAAAAGGTATTAGAAGAAGCAGGTTTATGGGCTGACTATAAATATGTTGGTTTATTATTTGATTCTCTTGATGTAACAAAACCAGATGATTGGACTGCATATAATAAGCAAGTAGAGATTCAAAACAAGGCATATGCAGAATACAAAAACGAATTAGGACTTGAGTGGGTAGATTAGTTTAAAATGCCTCTTCTACTGAAGAGGCATTCTTTCATTAAGCAGTACTCTGTTTTTAAATGTGAAAGATATAGAGAGGAAAATGTTATGGTTAGAACAAAGGGTACTAGAATACTCATATTTTCATTTTTGGTAATACCGGTTATCCACCTATTGGTGTTTTCCTATATTCCAATTGTTAGTAATGTATTTTTAAGTTTTACAGATTACAACGGTGTTACTACCCCAAATTGGGTAGGGATACGAAATTATAAAAGACTTTTCACAGATCCACAGTATATCAAGCTGTTTAAAAACTGTATGTGGTATATGATAGTAGCTATACCTCAATTAATATTCGCTTTTGTGCTTGCTATATTTGTAAATGGGAAATTTCGAGGTATTAATTTTTTCAAAGGAGTATTGATTGTTCCCTACCTACTAAATGGCGTTATTGTATCAACTATTTTTATTATCTTTTTTAATAATTCTGGAACGTTTAACTCATTGCTTAGATTTTCTGGACTTGGTGGACTAGCTCAGCAATGGCTTCACAATTTAAGATTGGTAAATCCAGCCATTGCGTCAATCAGTATATGGAGATATTATGGACTGAATTTTATAATGTTTTTTAGTGCGCTTCAAGCAATTCCCACAGAATTATTCGAAGCAGCATCTATAGACGGAAGTACAAAATGGCAGGAAATACGTTATATTTCTATCCCATCGATATTACATATACTGTTTATTAATGTATTATTAAGTATTTCAGGTTCTATCCAGGTATTCGAAATCCCTTATATAATGCTCAACGGATCCAACGGAACCGTAACTCCAGTTATCCAAATACAACAAAGTGCATTTTCTGAAAATAGAGTAGGGTTTGCTGCAGCCCTTTCTATTCTGGTATTTATTATTGTTGTAATAGCTGTAAGCATACAAAAAGTCTTTGACAAGAGGTGGACCCTATATGATTAGTGAGAGTAAGTTTTATAAAATACTACGGTACGTAGTCTTAATAGCAGCATGTGTTTTTGTAATCATACCTGTTATGCCACTTGTATTTATGGCATTTAAGACGGGTGTGGAATACACGACTACAAGCGTATTGACTCCTCCAGAAAACTGGTTTAATATGTACAACTTTAAATATGCTATTCGGGTAGGTAATTTAGGCAAGGCACTTTTGAACACAACTATCATTCTTGTTATCTCCCTTACAATCCAGACTATATTTACAACTATGGTATCTTATGTTTTGCATCGTTTTGATTTTGCCGGGAAAAAATTAGTTCATATATTATTTACGTTAACGATGTTCATACCCGTTGTAACTACTCAGACAGTTGTGTTTCAAATTATATATAGAATGGGACTAGTAAATAAAATGCTAAGTGTAATACTCCTTTATTCAGGTGTTAATATCATTGGCATTTATATTATGCTAAACCAGTTAAACTCAATCCCAAAAGATCTTGACGAGTCGGCGCTTATAGATGGTGCTAGCTATTTAAGAATATATTGGGGCATAATACTTCCACTACTAAAACCCGCCTGTACAACTCTCGTTATTATTAATGGCATAGGGTACTACAACGACTTCTACATTCCAAACCTATATTTGCGTAAGGATGTACAGACGTTTACAGTTGCTTTATATAAGTTTTTCGGTAATACAGCCACACCATTCGAAATTGTTGCTGCTGCTATATTCCTTGGAATTATACCTATAATGATTGCCTTTATATTCTTGCAAAAATATATTTATTATGGATTGGCAGGTGCTATTAAATCATGATTCGAGAGACTCCTTTTTATAAGTTTGTATCTGCTGTTCATATAGTATTTTTCAGTAGTCTATTATGCTCTTTAACAATATGTCTGTCAGGTACTATATTGCTGTTTCCTGCTATTGGTGCCTCATTTTACATAGGCAGAGATATTATATATAAAAAACTAGATATAAGCGACAGCATTGTAAAGACATATTTTGTGTACCTAAAGGCATCTATGAAGTTATTAAGGTTTTTTTCAGTTAATACAATTATTGTATTAAATATTATATGTATGGTTATAATGGCCAATTCAGGTCATTACACATACTCTGTCATATGCCTTGTTATAACAGCATTATTGTTGTCGTTTATGTTTTATATTGCTGGCTACCATACGTTTGTAAATGAAAAAATAAACTTAACTGAAGTTGTTATTAGTATGTTCACAAAAGTACATCTTTTAATTATGATTTTTATTGTTATGATTTTGTGTGTTATGTTTTTTTCAGGCACATTAGCAACCATTTTAGCGTTATGCGGATCATTAATTATCTTTGTACTTGAAATTCCAATTTTTATTCAAATGATACATTTGCAAAAGTTAACTGGAAGGTTAGATAACGATGATCAATTTGCATACTTGGTAAATATTAAATAAAGTCTTTTGCACGTAGCTCTACATGTTTTAATTAAATCAGTAAGTCAGTTAATGCTTTTTGATCTAACAACAACTAATTACAAATTTTTGTCTTTCAGTAGACTATAAAGGGTTTTACACTGTATTTATTTTTGTAATTATTTTAATTTATATACTCCAACATTAGTTGGATATAACAAAACAGAAAGGTAGAAGATAATATGAACAAAATTAAAATGATAAGTCCTTCAGTAAAAAATATCCCTTGGCAAGATAAGCCCGCTAACCATTCTGGAGCACCAGTTTGGAGATATTCAGACAACCCTATTATACATAGGAATCCAGTAGAGGGTGTTTCCAGAATCTTCAATAGCGCTGTAATACCATATCGTGATGGATTTGTCGGCGTATTTCGTGGAGAACAGGTCAATGGTATCCCCAATATTTATCTAGGCAGAAGCAAGGATGGCATTAGTTGGGAAATTAATAAAGAGAAAATTTTGTTCGAAGACGAAAACGGAAAACCCTTTATGCCTAAATATGCATATGATCCACGATTAGTGAACATTGATGACACCTATTACATTATGTGGTGTCAGGATTTCTATGGTCCTTCAATAGGCTTAGCTAAAACAAAGGACTTTAAAAAGTTTGTAAGATTAGAAAATCCATTTATCCCATACAATCGAAATGCAGTTTTGTTTCCGAGGAAAATAAACGGCAATTACATTATGTTAAGTCGTCCAAGTGACACCGGTCATACACCTTTTGGAGATATCTTTTTAAGCCAAAGCCCAGACTTGGTATATTGGGGAAAACATAGGCATGTTATGGGAGTTGGGAATAGCTGGTGGGAAAATTTAAAAGTTGGTTCGGGTGCTGCACCCATTGAAACATCAGAAGGATGGCTCTTGCTCTATCATGGTGTAAATGGCACTTGTAGCGGATATGTTTATAGTATGGGAGGCGCCATATTAGACATTGATAACCCTTCGATTGTAAAATATAGATGCGAAAACTTCCTTTTAACACCGGAGGAATGGTATGAGGAACGTGGTTTTGTTCCAAACGTATGCTTTCCTTGTGCTACAATCCATGATTCAGATAGCGGAAAAATTGCTATTTACTATGGTGCTGCAGATAGCTACGTAGCCTTAGCTTTTACTCATATAGATGAAATTATAAATTATATAAAAAAACATAGTTCGGTTACTGAATCGGATACAGAAATCGGTAAAAGATAAAATTAGAAAGGTACACTTTTTTAATGAATATTTCATAAAACAATATGCAGAAGCTAAAATGCACCACAGCGAGCATACCTTGTGGTGCATTTAATTAACACACGAAGTTTTTGGAAAAATGCAACTAACTTACCGTAAACATCAAAAATATAAGAATTCAGACTATAAGCAAGCTTATAAAGGCACTTTGCATGCTGCATACTTAAGGTAGAATTTATCGGTTGAAAAAAAAAGATTTTAAGGTTAAAATAGATTAATAATTGGTTATTTCCATAATAATTAAGTTAAATTTAACTAATACGTATACGAGGTATTGAAATGTCAAAAAGGATCACATTATCAGACATTGCTAAAGAGCTTAATGTAAGCAATGTTACAGTTTCAAAAGCACTTTCAGGGCAAAAAGGCGTCAGTGAAGAAACACGGCAAAAAATTAAAGAGCTTGCTGATAAATTAGGTTATAAACAACCTTCTGCAGTAGATCGTGCCAAAAAGGATAAAAGCCGGAACATAGGTATTATTGTTCCCGGTAGATACTTTGGGATAGATAATTCGTTTTACTGGATAATGTATCAAGAAGTTGTTACTATAGCTGTAAATGAAGGCTGTTTTACAATGTTAGAAGTGATAAATGTAGAGGATGAAGGAAAGCAAGAGTTACCAAAACTTGTAAAAGAGAAAAAGGTTGATGGTATTATTTTGATTGGGCGACCGAAAAACGGATACATTCAAAAAATACGTGAGGATAGCTCAATTCCGATGGTTTGCTTGGACTTTTTTGACGATTTCAATGATTGTGATTCTGTTATTTCCGACGGTTTTTATGGAACATATATGTTAACAAATTATTTGTTTAGTATGGGACACACAGATATCGCTTATGTTGGCACACTACTTTATACCAGCAGTATTACCGATAGGTATTTTGGCTATGCCAAATCTATGTTGGAGCATGGTAAAAAAATACCAGATGAGTGGATAATGGATGATAGGGATTGGGAAACTGAAGATGTTGCAAGCTTTGAGGTTAAATTCCCAAAAAAAATGCCTACTGCTTTTGTTTGTAATTGCGACCTTACTGCAAGTACACTAATTAAAAATCTGAAAAAGATAAATTATAAGGTTCCCGATGATATTTCAGTCGTAGGCTTTGATAACTTCTTATATCCAGGGTTATGTGATATTGGTATCACAACCTATGACGTCAATGTAAAAGAAATGGCAAGAAAAAGTATACGCATTTTAATGGATAGAATGAATCATGTGAAACTTAAACACGGAGTTAGAATAATACAAGGCGAAATCGTTTATAAGGATAGTGTTAAAAAGCTTGACAACAACGCCTAATGCTTTTAAGGGTGGCTTTCTTGTTAGTAGTAATACAGCACCATCAGTAGTACCCAAGAAAGCCACCCTTAAAATCTATTGTTAATATATCAAAATTATTACTCTTTAAAAAGAGCGTCGACTCCGCCGGCAGTCTTTTATAAAGTATTCAAAATCTAATTTTGTCCTGCCTCGGCTTTAAACTCTGTCCAAACCTTTGTATGAGCTTCTTCAGCCTCAGCACCCAGTCCTTTAATCATTTCGGTCTCACCTGTAAAATCACTTGGTAATGTTAAAAATTCTCTGTATTCCTCGTTTATATGGGAATCTGCAGCTTTGTTAGTACTGTAATATCCCAACCATTCAAAATACTGTGCGGCTATTTCTGGTCTTAGAAGATAGTCCATAAATGCATGTGCAGCGTCAGCATTTGGAGCTTTTGATGGAATGAAGCCTGCCATTATCCCAAAACCAATGCCCTCGGACGGATATACCACCTTTAAGTCCGGATTTGTTAGCATGGCCATCGTTACCTGTGATGTGTACATAACCGCTGCACTTACCTCACCTGAAAGTAAATCATCCTGTAAATTGTCATCTTTGATAACACGAATATTGGGTGCCAGTTCACGAAGCTTTTCCCCTGCTTTTTCAATCGTTGCGATATCCTCAGTATTATAGCTCTCTCCAAGTATTTTCAATGCTAATCCATTTATAACACGATGGTTTGCAATAACGCCTACATTATCCTTTAATGAAGGATGGAATAGATCAGCATACCCTTGAATATCTATGTCCACACGGCTGGGGTCAAATACAATGGTCTGCACTCCTGCTCCATACGGGATGGTATACTCATCAGTAGGATCATAAAATTGCCCTTGATAGATAGGATTAATATTGCTATAGTTCTCTAGCTTTGATTTATCAAGCTTCTGTGCAAGACCTTCTTCAATTACCACTTCAATTATATAATCATCAGCGATAACCAAATCATAATCTCCACCTTTGGCAGCTTGCAACTTAGCCAGCATAGTTTCATCAAAGTCAAAGTTGTTATAGTTAATGGATATGCCGGTCTCTTTTTCAAAGCCAGTGAGAACTTCCTGTGGGAACATTCCTTCCCAAGTAAATAAATTAAGTGTTTTGCTAGTTGTTCCTGCTGGTGTGCAACCGGTGATTAAGCTCATGCTAACAAAAAGCATAAGCGCAATTGTGAAAATCTTTAATTTTTTCATAGTGACTGTCTCTCCTCCAAACGATTTTTGTTATATTTCTTCCCAATATATGCAGAAAGTAAACATAGTAGAATTGTAAAGCCCACCATGAGTGTGCATAAAGCGTTAATTTTCGGTGTTACTCCCGTTTTTAGTTGAGTATAAATTCTAAGTGGTAAAGTATTAGTGTTTACGCCGGTAACAAACATACTAATAACCACATCATCAAAACTCATAGCAAAAGATAATATCATTCCTGAAACAATGGCAGGGAAAATCAGGGGTAGCGTAATATCAAGGAAAGCACGCCAATCGCTCGCTCCAAGATCTCTTGCTGCTTCGGAAAGACTCTTATCCATTCCCGCCAGCCTTGCTTTAACCATAATAAACACATAGGGAATACAAAATGCAGTATGCGCAAGAACCAGCGTTATCATACCAAAGGGCAGCCCTAACAAAGAAAAGAATAGTAAAAAAACAATACCTAGTATAATTTCAGGAATCATTATAGGCAGTGTTGAAACATATTCTATCATGCTGTTGCTGCGCAGTTTTACACGAGCCATACCTACTGCACCAAGTGTCCCAATAATAGCAGCTGCTATGCTGCTCAATGTTGCCAACACAATACTGTTTATCAATGCTTCAAGTATGAATTTATCTCGAAATAACTCTCCATACCATTTTAACGAAAAACCTTCCCAAACAGAGCTTATCCTGCTTTCATTAAATGAGTATATTATAACTATCAGGATTGGTAGATACATTACCACCGTTATAAAACCTAAGAAAACATTTGGAAGTTTAGTTCTGTTTTTTTTCATACCAACCCCTCCAAATCCTTAACATTAGTAAGTTTCCTATAGAGGTTGATCATAAGGCTTGTTAGTACCATTAGTACTACAGAAAGCGCCGCGGCAAACGGCCAGTTATGAGCCTTCATTAGTTGTTCCTGTATTAAATTACCTACTAGTACCACTTTATTACCACCAAGAATATCAGCTATAAAAAACAGCCCCATAGAAGGGATAAATGTTAAAACCACTCCCGACATAAGACCAGGTAACGTCATCTTTATGGTAACTGTCAAAAACGCCTGCAAACGATTTGCTCCCAAATCTCGTGAAGCCTCAACAATGCTCCAGTCAAGTTTTTCTGCACTGGAATAGACAGAAAGGATCATAAACGGTAGCAAAGCGTAAATCATCCCCACAGCAACTGCAGGGTATGTATATAACAGCTTAAGTGGGTCATTAATTAGACCAATAGACATTAAAAACTTATCAAGCAATCCATTTGCTCTGAATATAATAACCCATCCGTACAAACGCATTAACGAACTAACCCAGAAAGGTATCATAATTAAAAGCATCATTCGCTTTTTCCATACCTCATTCAGTTTTGCCATAAAATAACCATATGGGTATCCAATAAGCACATTAAATAAAGTGGTTATAATAGCAAGCTTAAAGGATTCTGCAAAAGTCCTTAAATAGATAGGCTCAAGAATGTTTAAATAGTTTTTAAGTGTAAATTTGATTTGCACACCCCAACCATCTGCCCTTTGCATAAAACTAAGCACAAACATATAAATCAATGGTGCCGCTACAAAAATAATTGTAAAAAAATATATGGGCATTAAGTTTAATATAGATATTCCTGATTGTTGTTTTCTTCTTTTCTGTTTTGTCGCTACAGCATCCTTCTTATTCATAGGGATTCCTCCATGTCAACTATAACCGCATGTTCAGGATCCCATGTTACAACTACATGATCATTAGGCTCCAGGATAGAATTAATACCGTGTTTGCTTGACACTAACTCACTTCCATCTTCAAGTGTAACCACAATTTGAAGTAATCCCCCAGCAAAAGTCTTTTCTTTAACAACTGCTCGTAGCCCTGTAACACTCTCATCTGCTTGATTTAAAAGCTGAATATTTTCTCGGCGTACAGCAACAGTAACAGACTGGTCACTTTTTACTACAATGCCATTATGCTTTACAAGACCTTTACCACCTGTAGCTGAGAACTCAACCATGTCATCTTTTGGGGAGATAACACTTCCATTAATAATATTAGCCATACCCACAAATTGCGCAACATAACTGGTTTTAGGGCGATCATACACTTCTGACGGTGTACCAATCTGCTCAAACACGCCATCACGCATAACTGCAATTCTATCAGACATGTTTATGGCTTCTTCCTGATCGTGAGTAATATATAAAAATGTAATACCCAGATGGGTTTGAAGTTTTTTTAGTTCAACCTGCATGTTACGTCTTAGCTGAAGATCCAACGCTCCAAGTGGCTCGTCGAGAAGTAACACTTTAGGTTGGTTAATAATAGCACGTGCAATCGCAACTCGCTGTTTTTCACCACCCGAGAGTTCATGGGGCATCCTTTTTCCGTATCCATTTAGCTGCACAAGCTCAAGAGATTCCTGGACCCTCTTCTTAATGGTCTCCTTATTGATACGCTTTAGTTTAAGACTATATCCAATATTCGTCTCCACATCCATATGGGGAAATAGTGCATAATTTTGAAATACTGTATTAACATCCCTCTTGTTTGGCTCATCGAAGGTTACATCTTTACCTTCGAGTAACACCCTACCACTGTCTGGACTTTCAAGACCTGCTATTATTCGAAGAGTCGTAGTTTTACCACATCCCGAAGAACCCAGTAGTGTAATAAACTCGCCTTGTTGGATGGAGAGATTTATTCCGTTTAATACTTCTGTGTCACCGAAATGTTTAGTAATTTGATCTAATTTTAATATCTCGTTGTCAATCATTACTTAGTCAACTCCATATATTCCATAACTTAAATTCAATAAGTGTCTGTATAATTATATGCCCAACAGCATCTTTGCATATCAAAATACGTCTTGGCGAAAAGTACGCTCTTAAACTACGCCATAACTGTCAATGCTTGAGGGCACATTTATAAACAAACCTTGAATGATTATTACTTATACTTACCGCAATTGTAAGCAAATCAAACATTCTCAAGCTAGTTTTTATACTATGAATTTAACTTTATGTTGTGTCTATGGCTTTATTCATGATTTGGATCATACTATTTTAGATTATCATTGTCAAATTAGGGCTTTTACCTTTTACCCTTAGATATTAACCGACTACACAAAATCCTCTACAGCCAATTCTAAGACATTTTGCATCGCAAAATGCTTAACTTATAAGAAAACAGAGGGTTATTCTCCAACATCTTAACATTCTTTTAATTGGCTAAAATAATCAACATTCAATAAAACCAATAGCAATTATGCTTCATCAAAATATTAAAGGATAACTAAAAAGGAATATTTCGTAGCAATAGATACAAAATATTCCCCAAAGTATAACTTGAATATCTTCTTATTCTTAGCAGACCGTATTGTTCTTCATATTCATATTAATATGAGTATGACGTTTTATTTTACGAGTGGTTGTTTTTTCAAACTCCCTATCCCGGATAGTAACCTGTCTTATATGCTTATATAAGGGTATTTTACGATTAACATTCTTAATTACATCTTGAATCAGATTTCTAATTTCCTCGGTATCTATGTTAAGGTTGATATTTTTTAGCTTTTCACGTATTACCTCAATGTCAGGAAAGATTTGAGCCTTAATATGGGTTTCCCCGGATTCCTTGTCCAGCTCACCATAAACTATGCACTCTCCAACATAGGGACTATCTTTAAGATAGCTCTCCAATTCTTCAGGAAAAATATTTTTCCCATTTTTTGTGACAATGACGTTTTTACAGCGGCCAGTAATATATAAAAAACCCTTTTTATCAATTCTGCCTAAGTCTCCTGAATGGAACCATCCATCTTTAAGAACTTTATCTGTTTCCTCGGGGTTATTGAAATAGCCTTGCATAACGTTTGAACCTCTTATAAGGATCTCTCCAATGCCCTTTTTATCCGGATTATCAATCTTAACCTCAACTCCAGGAATTGCAAGACCTGCTGAATCATCCCTATAGATAAAGTCTCTGTTTCCGGTTACCAATGGAGCACATTCTGTAAGCCCGTATCCTTGTAAAACAGAAAATCCCCATTTGTGTAAGCCTTTTGAAACCTCGGGATCAATTGCTGCTGCACCCGTAATAAACATGCGCAACTCTCCGCCAACATTATTGTGGATTTGAGCAAACAATTTCCTTCTAATATCCACGCCTAATATTTTATATAGAAACCCACTTACAATCTGTCCAATAATCAACGAACGTTTCATACTCTTTTGCTTATTGGCTTTTTTCCACACCTTATTGTAAATATTTTCAAGAAGTAATGGAACTGTTACTAGTATTGTGGGTTTATATTCATTCATATTTTGCGAAATATACCTAAGCCCCTCGCTAAAAGCAATTGATGCACCGCTATATATAATGGTTAAAAAGCCCAATGTGCATTCATAAGTATGATGCAGTGGCAAAATAGATAAAAGTCTATCTTCGGGTTTAACCTTCACTGTGGCACAAACTCCTGTGATTACAGCGCATATATTTCTATGGGATAGCATAACGCCCTTCGCGAATCCTGTTGTGCCCGATGTGAACAGCAGGATAAGAGGACTATCCGGATCAATTTCTATTTCCTCAAACTCTTTGTTTCCTTCGTCGACCATTTTTTGACCGTGATTTAATAACTTTGAATAAGAATGTATATCAGTTCTTTCTGAAACATCATCCATACAAATCCAATGTTCAACAAATGGAACCTTACTCTTCATTTCATCTATAGCCTCAAGATATTTGCCAGTGAAAACAACAGCTGACACTTTTGATTGTTCCAATAAATTTTGTATTTCTAAAACTGTGAGTTCTTTATCAAGGGGAACAATAGTACCAACACCGTTAACAACCGATAAATATGCAACACACCATTCATAACGGTTTTCGCCAAAGATTGCAATAGATTTTCCTTGAAGATTCAAATCCTGTAGGGCAGTTCCAAACGCTGTGATATTTTTGCTGAATTCACTATATGTGATATCGAGGCGTTCTCCATTTGCTTTTTTTATTTTATATGCTGTACGATCACCATATAAAGAGACACTTTGCGATAGCATATCTTTTAAATCGTTAATTGGTCTTACTGTATATAGCCTTTTACTCATTAAAATCCCCCCACTCTAATGTAGTTCCCATTATACCATTGTTGAAAATAATGTCTATAAAAATTTGTTGGGGATATTTAGGGTTATGCCTATCTTATGTAAATGTAGAATGCTAAATAAGTATATTCAAAATGCTAAATTGGGGTGATCAAAGTGATTGAATGATATCTCTACCTGTCTTCACAGCTCTATAAAGAATGGTCTTACAGGTAGGTATTTTTGTATGATAACCCGAAGTTTTTGTTGTATGTTGACGTATAACAATAACCTCAGCATTTTTATCTTCATCATATTCTATCTTAATATTTCGAGGAACGAGTTTTTTAATCTGTTCAACATACCTTGATAGTCCAAAACCATACTCGGTGGCAATAACGCAATAAAAGTAAGGATAGCTTATGCCCTCTACAATATTTAGATTAATTTGAGCTTGGACTCCATAAAAAGTATCAGGCATGTTATCATAAGTAATTGTGAACTTACAGTCTTTTGGAACACTCTTTCCACTTTTATCAGTTGCAAGCAATAGCGAAGGGACAAAGTTTTCCCCTTCTTTCTTAATAGTGGTTTGGAAATATCGTTCCATCTGTTTAATAATATCTACTTTAATACCTAAATTATTCTGTTTTAATATACGGCGAATTCCGTTAAACCAAAGGGGCAATATAAGAATGGCTGCATCGACAACTATTATAACTGCTATTAGTTGAAGTGATGGGTTAAAAACAAATGTCATTAACATAATTAATAGGCCAATCAAAACTAGTATAAATACAAAGCAACCTATGCTATTGCTAATGTCAAGCGCATCTCTATCCCAATTTGTTGCCTTTTTATCCAATTCTTCAATCTGACATATTCTGTCCATATCAACTTGAGTCCATCTACTGTCGACATTAAACGTACTCATTCTCACTCGGCTGTCATAGCCTTTTACAAGAGTTAGTATAGTAGCAAATAATAAAAAGACTGCGCCAGGCCATGCTCTCAACATTAAGATTTGAACTAAAAAACCAATTAAAATTAGGAATATATATAATAGCATTCTTTTGGAATAAGAAAGTTCTTTAAATACATGAAATCTAACGCTGTCCTGTTTTTCTGGAGGAGGAAAACCAGGTATGTTAAACAAATTACTCATAAAGCGCTCCTTTCTTTCACAAGACCCATTGATTCCCATGCAGGATAAAGTTCTTTACACCCATGAACATCAAAATATAGAGGGCAAGCCCCCTGGCATGCTGTAAAATGTCTACACTCCCTGCAACTTGAAGGAGCTTCTTCTTTTTCACGAATCCAAGTACATCTTTTACTATTCCATACAGATTCAAAACCATCTTCTAAAAGATTTCCAATAGGTTCAGGCCAACTCGAACATGGTAGTAAGTTACCTTTAGGATCAACTGAAAGCAATCCTTCACAAGCACTACAGCCTCTGTTACCAAATCCATGGGCCAAAGGATTAAATAAACAAATGGGTGTGGGAGAATACCACATGAATTTTACACCCAGTTTTAATGCTTGAGCATGAATGTTCTTTACAATCTCACCGATTTCACTATAACTAACAGTTAGTTCATCATCACTACCACGCCCTGCCGGTATTACTATGTTTGCTGAAAACCTTTCTACGCCAATACTTTTACAAAAAGCAGGGTATTCCAGTAGTTTATCTTTATTCATTTTACATATCGTGATATGGGGATGAACATGTATTCCTGCATCTTTTAATGCTACAAGTCCTGTCACAGAAGCGGCATGAGAGCCCGAAACACCCGTAATTGCATCATGCTCATTGGCAAAAGCCGATTCGATACTTACTTGTGCGGATGAAAGGCCAGAACGAGCAAACTCTTTAGCTTTTCGGGGTGTAATCAATGTAGCATTTGATATAAGATTAACTCTCATTTTATTTTGTTTTGATGCATACTTTATCAACTGAGGAAGATCCTTATATGTGGTTGGCTCTCCACCTGTAAATGATACACTTGGGACCTCTGCTTCATACCTGATAATATCAAGCAGTTTTTTAAATTGCTCAGTACTTAGCTGTTCGTTATCTTCTTTATGAGTGCAATCTCCGTAACAAAATTTGCACCTAATGTTGCATATATATGTGAGCGCAACTTCTGATAAAACTGGAAGTTTAATATAACCTAAGCTGAATTCTGTCTTGTGTACTGCTGCAGTCTTATAGTTTTCGCACACTTCATTATTCCACAAACGCGAGAAATCAAGAAAAAATCTCTCTAGCTGAGTCTGTGTTTCATCAGAGTTGGCACGTGCCACGATGAAATCTTGAACTGAGCCGCCATTTAATATGTGAGATATAACTCTTGCTCCTGTATTGTTTAATTTAAAAGCCTCATTGGGCATGCGTATGAGAACGTTATCGCGAAGCCGCATATATACATACGGCTTTATTCGGTTTATAAATTCGTCCACCCATAATAATTCATTCTTCTTCATCGTGCACCTCCGCTGACACATGCCGAGTGGCAAGCTGAATGACAAGCCGAATGGCATGCTGAGTGACAGGCAGAGTGGCAAGCTGAGTGACAAGCCGAATGACATGCATCATGGCATGCAGAATGACATGCAAATCGACCAGAAGTTGAATCTATAAAAGATTTATAAGTTACTTTATCAGGATTGGCTGGGATGGATGCTTCATATCGCTTGTAATGGTCGCGATTGTCATAATAATACATATTATTATGATGGTAATACCAATAGACCCATCTATGCATATAATAGTCTTCTTCGTAATATCCTTCTTCACCAGGCTGTTCTTCTTCAAAACTTAAAATATCATCCTGTAGCTTATCCTGATAGAACTTCCGGGTAGCCTCAATATCGCAATCATATGTCTTGTTTTGAACATTGTCAGAGAGCTTTTGTAGGATGCTCTCTATTTCCTCACTGGAAAATTCATCGTCATATGCAAAATCGTACATCATACGCTCATACTGGTTTAAATCAGTCAAGTTGATATGGTCTATTCGGCGTACACGCAGGGGATCGGGCGTTATTTCCTTAATGTAACCCTTTGTTACAAGCTTGGATAAAATGGCAGAAAGAATTGTCTTATAAGGTACACCCATAAAAAGAGCAGCCTCAAATTCATCCAGATCTTCAGCAATTTTCCCTTCTTTCCTAAAGGAAGCGATTTCAATCTGTGGTGGTTCCCAATCCGTTCTTGCCCATTGAATATCATCCAATGTAGCTTGTGCTTTAACCATAGAGCGATGCTTTATACCAATCAAGAGAAAAGCTATTATACTCAGAATAACCAATGCCAATAATAAAGCTATTCTGGAATTAAATTCATCATATCTTTTCTGTCCATATACATTACGTCCAAAATTGTGTTCGGTTGGATTGATATCATGTTCTATAGTGTAATAATCCTCCTCATTATCAAAGGAAGAACTACCACTTGGCATTTGATCAAATATACTCTCGGATATGTACTGCTGTATTTCAAAATGAAACCTTGTACCTGGATTGTCTTTGTGGAGTAGTACCTGCACTCTCTCTGTTGACTGTACCGTTGCAATCCGATAGTCTATTAGGTACCTTTCATTCATCCATTCTTCAGTAGCAAAATCATTCTCAATTAAATATTGTTCAATTTCTTCTCGCAAATTGGCATCTTCTATCGTGTCTGAAGAGGTATTAAAAAGCAACGGGTAATTAACAGTAACAGTATAAGACTCCATGGGCTCATCCCACTCGACAGGTGCCCAATTGAATACTACAAGCTTTTTTCCTTCATCTGATGTTGTTCGTTCAAGATATCCTGCGTCGGCCATGTCCGCAGCAAAACGGATTTTATATGTAAGGTATTCTCCTCCAAGACGTTGTTCGTTGGCGTTAATTATATCGTACGCTCCACCACTCAGGGGAATGATATCGACTGCGTGTGATGTGTTGTCATCGGTTATAACCCAGGCATTTTCTTCATCAAAAATAGGATTGAGCCTATCAAACCCCTCCATAGTAAAAGCGAGCATAGTTTTTCCAGGCACTAAATTATATCGAATGGTATACGAAATAATGGCTTTGCCATCGGGTTGCAAAATGACATCTGTCTCAACAAAACCAAGATTGGCGATTTCCGAGGCAGATACATGTGTAGTTGGTAGCAGTAACAAGAATAATAACAACCAGAGTAAAAAGACTTTTATAGATTTTCTTCTCATTATTCTCCTTTTATCGCATGAATTGCTTGTTTCTTAAGAATATAAAAGCTTTTCCCATGCAATATGATATTCATAAAATATGCGCTGTTTTCAGTATAGAAGGTATTAATTTATATGTCAAGAAATGACAATAATAACTTTGCTAAACCAATGACTTTTGGATGAAATATATTAAAAAAGCCGCATCGATTATCTCGATACGGCTTTTAAAGTGGTACATATGAATATAGTTATTACTTCCATGGCGGGACTTCTGGAAGATAATCACTAAACTTCCTTATGAGAGCCTGCTCGTACTCACCTTTAAATGTGCCCTCTAAGAAACGTCCCATCCCCTCTGTGATAAATGTCTTCCACGAAGTGAGTTCATCGCCCGGAAGGATAGGGTAAAACAGAACATTATTATTTTGTGCCGCTTCAAGGTCACCAGGTGCGTCTCCAATCATCAGTATATGCTCTGAATCATAATGGTGGCGTACAGCCTGAATACATTCCTGTTTGGAACCATCCTCTTGTGCGCAGAGTAGGTGTACATATTTAAGTAAATCATGCTCCTCCCACTCTCTGAGCAAAGCTTCACGTGGTGTAGCAGATACAATTAAAATATCAGCTTT
The DNA here is from genome assembly GCA_012519655.1 of Clostridiaceae bacterium. Classification (GTDB taxonomy): domain Bacteria; phylum Bacillota; class Clostridia; order DSM-8532; family DSM-8532; genus Thermoclostridium. The sequence continues at coordinate 18,643 of JAAYPS010000129.1, forward strand.
GTCTTGTAAATGCTCAAGGCATTCACGCACCTTTGGGAAAGGAGGTATTCCGTGTACAATTTGCGCAGCTCTTCTATTCATTTCCAATGACCATTGAAGAGCGCGACGAATCACAGGATCATATGCATGTTTTGCAAGGTGTTCGTTATTGAGTATTGGAGTAGTTTCTACCCAATTACGCAGTGGTGTAATGTCTGGAAGCTGAAAACCAGTTTGCTTGACCTCTTCACGCTCGCTGAGTAAATCAAATACTAGTAGGATCTCATGGAAACGTGAGCGCCCACGATCTTTGGAATACAAATTAGAATATTCCCAAGCATCACGAACATATTTTGATATGGGCTGAAGTCCCCAGGCTTCAATTGTAACAGGACAAAAACACTCTTTATGCTTAATCTCCATCGTATCAAACACACAGCCATCTGAATCGAAACATACTAAATATCGATGGTTGGGTTTATAATTCTCAAATGATATTGGTTCTGCACTTTCAGTCTTGGTTTCAGATTTGTTAAGAAGAAATTTCTCAATAGCCTGAGCCACACCATCTTCATAGAATGGGGCTGTAACATAGTTTGCTTTTTGTTTTACCCAATCGGGCGAATTCCCCATTGCAACACCAATCGCAGACTTTTCCATTGCAGGAACATCCAACTCACTGTCACCTAATGCCATCGCATTTTCAAAACTAATACCCAGCCTATTGAACAAGGCATCAAGCGCTTTGGTTCTGTCTAATCGTTTTGGGAAAAACTGTATGTCTTTACCTGCACCTTCACTAACTACCACTATATTTGTTGCTTTAAGAGCCTCAATGATTGATTGCTGTTTTTCTTCTGGTACCCCATATAGATTTACTTTTTCGATACCTATACCGCTTTCCAAAAAGAATTCAGACGGCTTTTCTATAGCAACTTGACGACCCAACTCTAAGAACCAAACATGATGCGGTGGCACAGGATACTCGTTCAAATTGTCACAAACATCCTTTTCCATATAAATTAGACCGTTAGCTGCAATCTCAGCATAAATTTTCTGTTCTTCGAAAATTCGGCAGATTTGTGCCGATTCTTCAGGTGTAAACAATGACTGGTATATGATCTCTCCTGTATGGCGATCAACTACTCGAGCACCACTAGCAGTAACCCAATACCTGAAACGTTGGTCTGCTTCTATTTGAGGCGGAAACATGTCTTCCACACGTCCAGTAGTAGGTATTACTTCTATGCCTTTTTCCATAACTTTTTGCAATGCATACATATTACGGTAGGATAGATAGACCTGATCCCTTTGTAACGCTGTTCCATCAAAATCCAGTAAGATTGCTTTTATATCCATAAATTTGCTCCTTATGTTTATTCGCCATTTAACCTTGTAAGTGTAACTTCATATAGTTATTTTTGCTGACTCTTAACCATTTCTAGAATACCTGCAGATGTAACTACCTCTTCAAATGTCTTGCGCTGGTTCTGTAAGAATTCACCAAATTCTTCAGCGTTCAGGTAGTCTACTTCCATACCCAAAGCTTCAAGCTCAGCTTGATAACCTGGATCATTAACAATACCATTTAGACCCTCATCCAAAATCTTAATAATATCAGGATCTACACCTTTGTGAGTACAAATACCCTGTGTTACTTTCATGTCAACATCATAGCCCTTTGAAATCAGTGTAGGAATATCTCCCACTTGTTTATCTGTGCACATGGCTAGTATACGCACAGTACCACTTTCATGATGTGGAAGAACTTCAGATAAGCTTGCTACGTCA
>JAAYPS010000130.1 GCA_012519655.1 Clostridiaceae bacterium
AATAACAATTTAGTAGTTAATATATATCATCCTATTTATCTAACATATATTGTTAATTATGCTAATTAGAAGGCTGTTGACTTGGTAAAAATGTGATGCTATAGTTTAGATATAGAAAAGCAATTTCCTATCTAGGTATCTAGGCAGAGGGTTCCTTTTTTTTTTGCGTTCGTTAGTGCACAGCTATACCCCAAAATATTAATGGAGTGAACTATAGTTAAAATGCAACTAAGTAGCATTTCAAAACGCATAAAGGCTTTACAGAAAACCTTTAAAATTGTAATATTATAGATGGAGGTGCTAAATTTTGTTTTGCATGATTGTATTAGGTGCATTTATCTTTACGGAGGAAGATTCTCATGTTCAAACTGATTCTTGTTGACGATGAAGAGGAAGTTCGCAAAGGTATTATTCGGAAAATTGACTGGGAAAGCTTTGGTTTCGATGTTCCCGAGGAAGCGGAAAATGGCAGGGATGCTCTGGATTTGATTGAAGAGAACGTACCTGATGCCGTAATCACCGATATTACCATGCCCATTATGGATGGTTTAGAGCTTTCAGCTGTTATAAATGAATGCTACCCTACCGTTAAAACTGTCGTCCTCACAGGTTTTGATGATTTTAAGTTTGCTCAGCAGGCCATCAAATATGGGGTTGTAGATTATATTTTGAAACCCGCCCTCCCCCAAGACTTCTACGTTTTGCTGAATAAATTGAAAAAAACAATTGAGGAAGAGGTTTCTAATAAGGAAGATATCAACAGGTTACGAAGTCATTATGTCAAAAGCCTTCCCGTCATACGAGAAAAGTTCTTAATACAGCTTGTTACTGGTAATCTCAGCAAATCGGAAATCGATAGGCGAAGTCACATGTTTAGCATTTGCCTAAAGGGAAATACCTTCGTAGTCGCTACAGCCAGTATAAATGCTGACAGCATGCAACAAAGCGGCTATGAAGAAGATGATAGTGAATTGTGCAAATTTGCTGTCTTAAACATTTCAAAGGAAATCATTGAAAAATACCCTCACGGGGAAGCTTTTTTCCATGATGATAATCTTGTTTTTATTATATCTTCCAATGAAAAAGATAAAAACACCTTGTTAACAAAAACTATATCCATATTGGAGGAAATACATTTTAGTGTTTTAAAGTATTTAAAGATAAAGCTATCCATCGGGGTGGGTAGTATTTCTGCTTCAGTGGACAAGCTAAAGGAATCCTATAAAAATGCATTGTCGGCTCTCGAATATAAAAGGCTGATAGGAATTGACAAGGTTATATATATTGAGGATCTGGAGCCTCAAATAACTGACGATATTGTGTTTGACGAAGAAAAGGAAGCCCGACTAATTTCAAGTATAAAGTTTGGTTCCAAAAACGATGTTCTTATTGCAGTACAAGAAATCTTCGATGATATAGTAAACCCAACCATGTCCCTTAAGGATTATCAGCTTTACTTTTTAGAAATCGTGGTTTCAATATCAAAATTAAGCAGAAAATCTCAGCTGGATATTGGTCAATTGTTTGGTACCTCAAACCTAAATGCTGAAATTTCTAAATATACCACCATCGATGAATTTAAAGAATGGATTGAAGGTGCCTGTGTTAATTTAAGAAATTCTATTTCTAATAAAATGCGAACCAAAACCCAGCTACTACTAGAGAAAGCAAAGGATTACATACGATTAAATTACTCCGACGATACTCTCAGTCTTCAGAAGCTGGCAGACCACCTTTATATCAGTGTTTGTTATTTGAGCTTGATTTTCAAAAAGGAAGCCGACGAAACGTTTTTAAAATATCTTATCAGAGTACGTCTTGATGCTGCAAAGGATCTGCTGACCAGTTCAGATTTACAGATAGCCGAAATAGGCGAAAAAGTCGGATACCCTGACATTAATTATTTTAGCTTTTTCTTCAAGAAAAACGTTGGTATGTCTCCCAGGGAGTACAGAAACAGCTTTAAATTACCAAAGGAGTAATGAAATTGTCTGGAAAGGTTATGGGGTTATTAAAAAGAATACACACTCGCTTGAGGCTAAACAGTATCCAAAATGTTATTACTTTATCCTTTACATCAGTAATGCTACTTGCAATGCTTATTGTATCTATTTCCCTATATCACCTTTTTTCTGACAGTGCTGAAAGAAATGCCGTTACAAGTACCCAACAGATTATTGACCAAGTTAGCTTAAATCTCAATTCCTATGTTGCAGAAATGATGGAGATCTCCGATATTATCCGAAGTAGTCTGACAAGCGACAACTTTGATAAGGATGAGCTTTCCGACATATTAAATGTAACTGCAAAAATAAGAAAAGATATTGTAACGATGGTTGTTTACTCACAAAAAGGAGATGTTATTATAAGCAATCCAATAGGTGTTTACAATAAGAACTTTGAGGTTACAACACAAGATTGGTTTATTGAATTGCTGAATAATCCCGCTAATTACATTTTTTTATCTCCTCATGTACAGAGGTTTTTTGAAAATTCCCACCCTTGGGTGGTTTCCCTGTGTCGTGGTGTAACTTACTACGAGAACGAGGAACCTATTGTATTGGTGACAATGGTTGATATGAATTTTAGCACCATAGAACAAATGTGTAATAATGTGAGTCTTGGGAAAAGAGGATACATCTATATTATAGATGAATACGGCAATATGGTTTACCATCCACAACAGCAAATGATTTATGCAGGCTTGAAAACCGAAAATGCTATTGATGCCTTAACAAGGGAGCCTGGATCTTACTTTGATGATCATACCGGTGAGAAAAGAATTATGACTGTTAAAGATGTTGGTCATTCAGGGTGGAAGATCGTGGGGATCAGTTATGTTGATGAATTAGTAGCTAATAGAAAATATTTTAATGGCTTTATTTTGTTAATAACCCTATTTGCCATAGCATTTGAAATACTGGCGTCCTTTTTTATATCAGCTAAAATATCCCGACCAATAAAACTGCTGGAAACACAGATGAAGAGATTGGAAACCGGTGATTTTGACATTAGTGTAGAGGTGAAGGGCGAGGGCGAGGTTAAACAATTATCCAAAGCTTTTAATATTATGGTTGCCAGAATCAAAATGCTGATGGAACAGATTATTACCGAACAGGAGGAAAAAAGAAAAAGCGAGCTTAAAGCACTTCAAGCACAGATAAATCCACATTTTTTATACAATACATTGGATTCAATTATTTGGATGAATGAGAATGAAAACTATGAGGGTGTTTCTGTAATGGTTGCAGCTCTTGCAAGGCTATTTCGGATAAGCTTAAGCCGTGGAAATGAAATAATTAGCATAGGTGATGAATTGGAGCATGTCAAAAGTTATCTTACCATTCAAAAGGTTCGGTATGGGGATAAATTTGATTATAGTATTGATGTAGACTCAACGCTACTGTCAAGAAAAACATTAAAACTTATTCTTCAGCCTATTATAGAAAATGCTATTCATCATGGGGTTAGTCCCTTAAATGAAAAGGGTATTATTAAAATATCGGTAAGCTCAGAGAGTGACAAAATACTTTTTCAAGTTTCAGACAATGGATATGGTATAACGCCCGAGATACTAAGTGAATTGTTAGTTCAAGAATCCACAAGCTATCATGGAAGTGGCAGCAGTGGCGTAGGACTGAAAAATGTTAACGAGCGAATAAAGCTTTGCTATGGAGAAGAATATGGTCTTGAAATTTTAAGTGAAGTAGATGTTGGCACGACAGTTAATATTCGTATACCCTATAATGGCCTTTAAAAAGGAGGCAGACATGAGATTAATCAAAAATATTTCATGCATCACAGCACTATTAATACTAATTACCTTTATTTCAGGTTGTTTAGGTAACAGTATAATGAAAAGTGAAGACCAAATACATATTGAAGTAATAGTAAAAAATCGAATCGCCCCATTCTGGACGGTGGTTGAAATGGGTGCTATTGCTGCTGGAAGGGAATTTGGAGTAAATATTCATTTCGATGGTCCCACAGACGAAAAGGATATTGAGGAACAAATTAATATGGTTCAAAGGGCTATTGACTTAAAAGCAGATGCTATTGTTTTGGCAGCATGCGACTCTGAGGAATTGGTGGATATTGCCCATGAAGCATTATCGAAAAAGATACCCGTAATAACCATCGACTCAGGCATTAACTCCCAAAAGGTAAAAAGCTTCATCGGTACTGACAATGTAGGCGCTGGGGAAAAGCTTGGTCAAGCACTGGTGAACAAGGTTGGAGATAGCTGCAAAATAGTTGTGATGAGCTTTGTAAAGGGAGCAGCCTCCTGCGATCAACGCGAGGAGGGTTTATTTAAGACGCTTGATATGTATGAAGATATTCAAATAGTGGATATAATCTACTGCAATTCAGACGTAGATACCGCTGAAAATTTAACGGTAGAAATAATAGAAAAATATTCTGACATTGATGCAATTGTTGGCCTTAACGCATATGGGACCACTGGGGCTGCAAAGGCAATTATAGAGCAAAATAAAGTAGGCACTATTAAAATAATCGGTTTTGACAGTACCCCGGAGGAGGTTAGATATCTGGAAAGAGATATCATACAATCACTGGTGGTGCAAAATCCTTTCAGTATGGGTTACCTCGGCGTTAAATATGCTTTCGAAGCAATAAAAAATGAAAAGATTCCAAATATTGTTGATACGGGCTCAACCGTTATCGACAAAGACAGTATGTTTTATATTGAAAATCAAAAGCTTGTTTTCCCATTCACAGACGGTCTTAGCGATCCCACCGTAATACCCTGATAATTAAATATATAAATAGCCCACCCACTTCTATATGCGCTGTCTAATACTTTTGTTTCTATATGCCTAATCTCCCCAGCTAGTGGGCTAAACGCAGCGGCATAGCTGTGCCACTTAAAACAGCATTCTGGTGGATATTATATTTTAAATCTCAGCACTAAATCCTCAAGATTATTTGTTAAAGTCTGAAGTTGTTCCATTCTGCTTGCTACCTCCTCAAGATTAGCTGTTTCCTCTTGAACAATTGCTGATATATCCTGTGACGCCATTGTGTTATCATTTGTAGCCTTTTCAATTTCCTCCATACTGTTAACAATATCTGTTACACCCGTAAAAAGCTCTACAATCATTTTCTTTATATCTGAAACCATTGCACATTCAACTTCGTTGGCTTCCTTTATATCGCGGAAGCTACCCATTGTTACCTGTGCCATATCATTACTCTTTTCTAATTCATCAAGACTATTTTCCAGTTTCCTCGTCATATCATTCATTGATAGCTGCAATGTGTCTACTATTGTGGCAATTTGCTCAACTAGGTTTTCTGAACTCTCTGATAATTTACGAATTTCGACAGCCACTACTGCAAATCCTCTTCCAGCACTGCCTGCACGAGCCGCTTCAATTGAAGCATTAAGTGAGAGCATATTAGTTTGATTTGAAATGCCCCTGATTAAGTCCAGAATACTATTCATTTCACGGATCTGTTTAACAAATACACCTGAAGCTTTAACCACTTCTTCCATGATTGCATTAACATCCCTCATTTGAACCATATAATCAGAAAGCTTAACATTTCCTATTTCGGCCTTATCCAAGGCATTTGCTGCACTTTCAGATATATCAGATACTTTTTCATTGACCTGTTGAGAGATATCTTGTATTTCCTTCATTAAAACAATTGTATTATCGGTCTCAGTTTGCTGATTATCCATGCTTTTCACCATGTTTTCAAGTGAATAGGCAATGCTTTCGCTTCCCTTTTCATTTTCAATGGTGCTTTTTGTAACAACCTCCGTTGCATCCTTTATTTCAATGGTGGCTTCCCTAACATTTGCAATAACTTTTTTTAGATTATCACTCATAATATTGAAAATACCTGCCAACTCTTCAACTTCATCATTTGAGCTGATTTTTACTTTCTCACGTGATAGATCACCATCAGATATATGCAACAGTTCGGTTTTTAGTTGCATTATAGAGGTAGTTATACGCTTTATTGTAATAATAAATAGAAGTAAGCTGACAATAACGGCAAATGCGAATATTATAATGCATATTATAATTAATGTATTGAAGCTTTTTTCAACCTGCTGCTGTATGTCTGCACTTCTTGCCAATTCCAATGTAAGAAGACTTGAAAGGCTATCTGATATTCTCCCCCCTTCAACACCCATATCTCTAATTATTTTTTGAATATCGGCATTAGCGGCGGGATATTTACCATCGTTACTCATGTCATATATTTGCTGTATATAATCAACGTATTTATTCGACGGATTCATTACAGCATTTATAGCCCCCACATTTCCAAAATACTTGTTATCGGTCTCCAGCTCCAGCTTCAATTTGTCTAAGAAGGCGATCATTCCTTCTGCACTTTCCAAATGTGAATCCTTTGTGAGCTCATCCCCCACCAAGCAGGAATTCATGATTTTATTTGGTTGAGAAATAACGTTGACTCTCATTTCATTTATTTGAAGGATATTATTTAGAAGGTTGTTATACTTATTATTAAACTGAATGGAGTTTAAAAGAATAAATACAATTAAAAAACCCATAATTAAAAAAGAAATAGAAAAAATGAGTGCTACCTTTTTTGCAATGCTATTCAAAAAAGACTTTCGCACCTTATGTATGCTTGTCACTTTATTTGAGCTAGGTTTTTTAGTCTCGCTTTTTTTATTGGTACCTATTCTTTTCTTTGTTACTTCTAAAATACTGCGTGTTTTTTTATTGCGTAGCATATACTATTCTCCCCCCATAAAAGGAAACATTTAATAAAGCTCTGAATTATAAAGAGCCGAAACAGATATTCTATTCCGGCTCTTTGGTAATTAATTAATTAGTCATAAAGGTTAGGAGCAATACTTGGATCTTCAATATTGTCTTTGTTATACCATGCGCCACCTGTATCGACGTCGGATATAGTTTCACCCTTAGCTGCTGCAATTAAAAGATCAATAGTAACTTCACCCATCTTCAAAGGAGACTGTGTAACAGCACCATACATGGTACCATCTTTAACAGCTGCTTTAATAATGGAGCCAGCATCAAAGCCAACAGCGATAACCTTATCATCGGTGCTTCCTAATACACCTAGGTTCTGGTTTGCAGTTAGAATACCCTCTGCAGAAACCTGATTAGAGCCGAATACACCGATTGTATCGGATTGATTCAAAATTGCGCTTGCTTCTGTTGCGCAAAGCTCTGTGGTTGTCTGGGAAGGAACGCGTACTTCGATAATAACATTAGCGGAAGCTTGATCACCTTTATCTTTGGCTTTTCCTACATAGTAATCATTTCCTATAACTGCTACGGATTTTCCAGCATCCTTGCATAGTGTAGTGATTTCATCTATAAAGCCAAGACCACGGCTTGAAATAGATTCAGAAGTAGCATCTTGGTTAACAACACCAATTCTTACAACACCACTTGCTCCCTTAACTCTACCCTCAAGAGCTGTCCAAATACCTTCTGCTGCTGTAACGCCTGCTTTATAGTTGTCTGTAGAAGCTGTAGCAAGTACAGATCCAGCAGGTGCATCAGGAATACCTGAGTCAAAGGCGACAACAGGAATACCTGCATCTTTAGCTGCCTGGAGTGAGTCAAGCATAGCAGAAGGATCACAAGCAGCAAGACCAATTCCATCAGGTTTGCTGTTTATAGCATCATTAAACATCTGAACCTGATCAGCAATATCAGACTCTGAGTTAGGACCATTAAATGTAGCGTTGACACCCTTTTTGTTCATTTGCTCTGTTGCTCCCTTAACAGCAGCAAGCCAGTAAGTTGACTGGTAGCTCTTCACAATGATTGCAAAGTTCAGATCATCTGAATCACCCGAAGAACCCGAGTCTGCCGGTGGTACAGGTCCTCCGCATCCTGTCAACAACAATGTAAGCATTACGATGCAAATAACCATTGATAACAATTTTTTACTCATGTTTCTCCTCCTTTAAAAATAATCTTTGATTATTATTTATAATTACTGCTTTTTTCGAGCAGTAGTTATCGATTTAGTGCCCTTGTTCTGTCTATTTAGGTCAACTATTACTGCTGTAATTAGTACAACACCTGTAATAATTTGTTGCCAGTTTGCCTGTAGACCGATGAAGGGAAGTCCCGTTTTTAATATGCAAATTATGAATACACCTAAAAGAGTACCTACTATACTGCCTGCGCCACCGGTCATGGAAACACCACCGATAATTGCGCCACCAATTCCCTCAAGTTCAAATCCTGCACCTGTTCCAGGATAAACACTTGCAAAGATTGCTGAGTATGCGATAGCAGCTAATCCTGCGAAAACGCCTGATATTACATAAGCAATAATAGTGTATAGTTTTACATTGACACCGGACAATCTGGTTGCTTCTTTATTTGAGCCAATTGCAAGAATATACCTTCCAACCTTTGTATGGTTTAAAATATATGACATTAAAATTACCAACAAAACAATCCATAAGAACCCTAATGGCAACCTCACATCTCCAATGTTTAATTTAAAGATGGTTCTAAACCACCCGCCTTCGCTGCCCACCATAGGCCAAGGTATTCCAAGACCCCTACTAAATATTGATCCCAGACCTCTCGTCATCATCATTGTGCATAATGTTGCCAGAAATGGCGTCAGATCCATTATTCCAATCAAAACACCGTTTAAAAGGCCTATTATTGCACCACATAACACACAAACTATCATTCCAAGCCATACTGGCCACCCCTGATATACAACCATATAGCCACCCACCAATGAATAGCAAATTAACCCTGTGCCTATTGATAAGTCAACCCCGCCGGTTATTAAAGGAAACGTAACGCCAATTCCTATCAATGTAATGTAATATGAATAATCTAAAATACTTAACAGTGTTGAATATCTTCTGAAATTGGGGCTAACAGCACTGAAAAAAGCAAACAGCCCAATAACAATTAATAACACCACTATATTTTGTCCACCAAGCCGTTGAGTAATGGATTTATTTAATGAGACTGGCGTTTCCATATTTCGTCTTGACATATCTCTATCCTCCTAATCATCAAGTGTTGCCAAATGCATAATTTTCTCCTGCGTTGCCTCTTCAATTCTGAGCTCTCCACTTTTACGTCCTTCGCACATAACAATAACCCGATCACTCATCCTTAGCACTTCAGGTAATTCTGATGAAATCATTATTATTGATTTTCCTTCTTTAACAAGCTCATTCATTAATTTATAAATATCGCTTTTGGCTCCAACATCAATTCCTCTAGTAGGCTCATCAAAAATCAGAATGTCACAATTTTTCACAAGCCATTTAGTTAGAACAACCTTTTGTTGGTTTCCACCAGAGAGGTCAACTACCAACTGATCAACACTAGGTGTTTTTATCGCAAGTGATTCAACATATTTTTCTGTTTCCGTGTTTTCTTTCTTTTTATCTATAAAAATACCCTTCATGAAGTTTTCAAGATTTGCCATGGTGGAGTTTTCCGAGACGGTACGTCGTACAACTATACCAAAACGTTTTCTATCCTCTGATAGGTACCCAATACCATGCTTAACTGCATCCTCTGGATTGTTTATTTCAACCTTAGCACCATTGATATAAATATTTCCACTTTCTTTTGGATCAGCTCCAAAAATAGCTCTTGCAGTCTCTGTTCTTCCTGAACCCATAAGCCCCGAAAAACCAAGGATTTCCCCTTTATACAATTCGAAGTTAATGTCTTGCACAGATCTTCCTGCATTAAGATTTTCAACCTTTAACACTACAGGGGCATCCTTTGCAACCGTGCTTTTAGTTTTTGGTTCTTCATATATAATACGTCCAACCATCATACTAATAATGTCGTTTTTAGTTGAGTCCTCTGAAATTAAAGTTCCTACATATGCACCATCACGCATTACACTTACACGATCTGTAATGATTTTAATTTCATCCATTCTATGGGTAATGTAGATAATACCGATATCTTTTTCCTTTAAGTCTCTAATTATCCCAAATAGTTCGTCCACCTCGGACTCTGTTAAGGCTGCTGAAGGCTCATCAAATACTATAATCTTTGCTTCATGTGAGATTGCCTTAGCAATTTCACACATTTGCTGCTTACCGACAGTAAGATTACTCATTTTTTCGGTAGGATCAATATCGATATTTAAACGCTTAAAAAGCTTAGATGCTTCAACATTCATTCGGGCATCGTCAATCTTCACGCCTTTCATATACTCTCGCCCGATAAAAATATTCTGAGCCACCGTCAAATGACCCAGCATGTTCAATTCTTGATGAACAATTACTATACCTGCCTGTTGAGCTTCACGCGGATTTGTAAACTCAACTAACTTTCCTTCATAGGTAATAGTGCCTTTATCTTTTCTATATATCCCTGTCAACACCTTCATTAGTGTTGATTTGCCAGCGCCATTTTCCCCCATCAAAGCGTGAACTTCTCCTTTATATAATTCGAAGTCGACATTGTCGAGTGCATGCACACCAGGGAACGTCTTGTCTATGCCTTTCATTGTTAAAATAATTTCACCCATTTTTTATCAATTTCCCCTTTACTGCTCAATAGGGCATTTTGTGATGTTATATTTTAAAGGTTACATCGCAAAAGCCTTTAATAACGTAACGAAATATATTAACAAAACAGATAACTGTTAAACTCTCCTCTTTCTTGATAGCACGTCAAGATACACAGCTACGATTACTATGATGCCAGTAATGACAAGCTGATAGTTTTTATTAAGACCAATTGCAAGGATTCCTTCTTGTAAGATTGAAATAATCATTCCACCAATGAATGTTCCACCAATGGATGCAAGTCCCCCTGCCATAGAGGTCCCTCCCATAACACAGCCTGCAATGGCTTCGTTATTGTATTGGTCGCCGTAACCAGGCTGAACAGTCGTATATGCTGCTACGAAAAATATTGCTGCAACTCCTGCCAATAAACCGCAAATAGTGTATGCAAGCATCTGCCATTTCCTTACCCTAACTCCCGACAGCCTTAATGCTTCCTTATTGCTGCCCAAAGTGAGGAAATATCTTCCCATTTTTGTTTTGTTCAATACAATAGCGCAGATAATTGCAGTAATAAGTAAAATGACTAGCCCAACAGGGAAATACATGTTACCTACTCTTACTCTTATTAGGTTTCTGTACCAACCATTTTCATGTGCCAATTGAGGCCAGCTAACCGATTGAGCTTTTGTAAATACAGAAGCAACACCTTTACTAATTTGCATAATAGCCATTGAAGTAATAAAAGGAGGAACATTCTTATAAGCTACAAGATATCCATTAAATGTGCCAAACAGCGCTCCTATTGCTATACTTGCGATTAAGCATATCCAGAGCGGCCAGTTATAATGTGTTAAAAGGTAACCCGACATTATAGCCGCACAGAACATAACAGGTCCTATGGAAAAATCAATACCACCTGTGGCGATAACAAACGTAACTCCCAAGGCCAAAAAACCAAGAAAATACGCATAATTCAACGCACTTAATATCCTGTTATAGCTTACAAAATTTTTAGCGAATATAGCGAAAAAACAATACATGGCTATTAAGACCATGGATAGTACAATTCGATTAAAACCTAATTTCTTTACTACTGGGTTTTGTTTAATCTGATACACATTCTCCCTCCGTATCTCAATTTTGTAAATAATTCATCAAGTTTCACATATGACTAATGTATACATGTTTGAATTGCCTATTTCTATATTAAGGGATACGGATATTAAGTTAAATGTGAAATCTTATAAAGAAGTATTGAAATCTTATAAAAATAATCATTTTTATAGATTCTGTAGCTTTAAAGGGCTTTGCTGCACAAACACCTATTAGGAAATTTTATGGTGTTACATCGCACATGCCTGATGATATATTTCAGTTATAATAAATGACTCATTATGAAAAATCCCACCCATTCACTTTTAAGAGAACGGTGGGATTTATTCACTGCATTGGCTTCGACATTCATTCGCAACCCATCTACTGGAAAGTGGCGTAGATATTCGATATATTCAGGAACTGCTTGGGCACGAAAGCACTAAAACCACAGAAATTTACACACATGTGAGCAATAAAGAGATTAGAAAAATAAAAAATCCGCTTGACGATATGGATGTATAGAAATATTATGTATATATGGAATCTGCGAACATATATTCACAGATCCACCCAAAATTGCAGTATTATATGAATGTATATTATTAAATGCTGTAGTTATATAACATGGGAGGCGAAGGCCGTCGCGTCCTGCGACGGAATCAAAAGCTTTTATATATTTTATTGGGGGAATTAATTATGGATATAGAGTTGCGGCAACTATCGGTTAACGATGACATTGATATATATAACATTCTGCAAGAAATTCCCAAGGATGAAAATGGATATGAGAAGTCAAGCTTTCGAAGATAAGATTCGTAATTGTTTGATATGACGAAGTACTTATTATTTATATTTTGTACGTATAACGTACACGAATGGAGGAATAAACTTGGTTGAACTATGGGATATATTAGATAAAAACGGTAATGTAACAGGACGTGTTCACGAGCGTGGGAAGCCCATGAATAAAGGTGAATTTCACCTTGAGGTTTATGTTTGGATTGAGAACGACAACGGTGAATACCTTATATCGCAAAGGTCGCTGAACAAGACGTTCCCAAATATGTGGGAATGTACGGGCGGAAATGCGGTTGTGGGCGATGATAGCTTGACTACGGCATTGAAAGAAGCAAAAGAAGAATTAGGTATTATTCTTGAGCCGCAGAACGGACGAATGATTAAACATCACTTACCGTGTAGCGACGTTGAATGTCGCGGTTTGGCTGATGTTTGGTTATTTCGGCAAAATGTAGACATATCAACCATAATTCTTGCTCCTGATGAAACCTGCAATGCAATGTGGGCAAGCCGTGATGAAATTAACCGTATGATTGACGAGGGAACATTCACAACATGGGAACAATATACATACATTGACGAATTGTTTGAGGAAATTAAAATGGATTGATAGATTGCACACAGTATAAGCATTTTTAGTACCAAACTACTACAAAACATTTATATATTGCGGAACTTGATAATGGGATTTGAGGGTGCGACATCCTGTCGCACTCTGAATTACGGGGCTTTCGACGGCGCCTAACAACGCATACCCGCAAGGGTGCGGCGGGAAAGGCTCTGGAGTATGCGCACCACACCATCTCACCGGGCGGCAAGCGCCGCTAAAGGGAAGGACTCCGGTGGTCCGGTTCGATTGGCGTCGCAAATGCCAGACGTTAGATGAAAGATTGGACCCTGACTAAGCCGTTCGCCATCCGTGGCTCACTAAGAAAGTCTTTGAAGAATTCATTTTTATTATCTTGTTGACACGTACTAAATATACGTGTTAAAATTATATGTGGAGGTAATCTATGAATATTTATTCTTCACGGGAAATACTACGGATTTTACATATGGATGGATGGGTTATTAAAAACCAAAGAGGATCTCATATACAGTTAGTTCATCCTTGTAAAGGTGGTAAGGTAACGGTTCCTCATCCAAGAAAGGAACTAGATCCAAAAACCGTTAAGAGTATATGTAATCAAGCAAATATAGAACTATAGGAGGTAGCGTTATGGATAGATATATTTTTCCAGCAGTATTTGAGCCAGGTGAACAAAAAGGTTATACAGTTTCATTTCCGGATTTACCCGGTTGCATTACAGAAGGTGATAATATAGAAGAAGCACTTCACATGGCAAAAGAGGTGCTAGAATTATTTATATATAGTATGGAAGAGGATGGAGAGTCTATACCAAGCCCGTCTTCACCTGACAATATTATGGTACCACCAAAGTCTTTTGTTAGTATTGTTGAGGTGTGGATGCCAGTAGTTAGAGATGAAATGGAAAATAAGGCAATAAAAAAGACATTGACGATACCAAAGTGGTTAAATGACATTGCAGAAAAAAATAAAGTAAATTTTTCACAAGTTCTACAGAGTGCATTAAAGGACTATCTAGGGTTAGCTCGAAATAAATAATTTAAGTAGGGCTCAAAAAAACGCCCGAGCCGGACGCTTTTTCTTACACAAAAATAACTGTATGCATTTGTATTTCATTTATTGTATTCTACTCACCACATTCATCATGATGCTGGTGTTCATGGCAAACAGAACCCGTAGATTCTAAAGACCCATTTAGGTAAGCTTCTACTGCTGCTTTAGCATCGCCGCTTGCGCCAACAATAACTTCAATATTCTTTTCATTGAAGATATCAATAGCTCCGCCACCCATACCACCAGAAATAATTACATTTACACCCATGTCATTTAAAAAGTTAGGTAAAAATCCAGGTCTATGTCCAGGGTTAGCGATGGTTTCACTGTTGATGATTTCATTCTTTTCGGTATCAAAAATCATAAATTCTTCACAATGTCCAAAGTGCTCTGTCACCTTGTTATTATCGGTTGCTACTGCAATTTTCATCATTTATTTTTCCTCCATTTTCTCTAATGTTTTTGCAACTGGTTCAAGCCAATCGCCCTCGAAAAGCTCAATCATACCCTTGTCACAAGCAGCTGAAATTTTCGGGTTAATAGGTAGTTTCGCAAGAACCTTCAAATCATGTTTATCAGCAATTTCATCAATATGGCTTTCACCAAATATCTGATAATCCTTGTTGTTATCAGGACATTTAAAATATGACATATTCTCCACCAAACCAATGATGGGTATCTTCATCATCTCTGCCATTTTGACTGCTTTTGAGACAATCATAGATACTAGTTCCTGTGGTGATGTTACAACTATAATCCCATCAACAGCAATAGATTGAAATACCGTAAGTGGAACATCGCCAGTGCCCGGAGGCATATCGATGAACATAAAATCCACATCACTCCAGATTACATCAGTCCAAAACTGTTTAACTGTACCAGCTATAATAGGTCCTCTCCAAACAACTGGATCTGTATCATTTTCTAAAAGTAGATTGATTGACATAATGTCAATTCCTGTTTTGGTCTTCACAGGAAAGATCCCAAATTCATTACCTGTGGCTTTTTGCCTAATACCAAATGTCTTAGGGATAGAAGGCCCTGTTATATCTGCATCAAGTATGGCAGTATGATAACCCATTCTATTCATGGTAACGGCAAGCATTGAAGTAACAAGTGACTTTCCAACCCCTCCCTTACCACTAACAACACCAATGACCTTTTTCACACTACTCATATCATGCAGTTTTGCAGAGAAATCAGTTTTTTGTTCTTTTCTTTCTGCACAGTCCTCCGAACAACTGCTGCAGCTTTGATTGCAATTTTCGCTCATAAAATATTAGCTCCTTCGTTTTTTATATTTCTATTTTACTACCTGTTGATAAATAATCAATGTTATCAACCATATTAGCTTTTAATCTCTTATATGGTTCTAAACCAGTGCAATGACAGGTATAGCACATTGCCTTTGTATTTTCCACTACGGCTTTAATAATCATTACTTAGCTGACCCTCCTGTAACATACTCCCACCGTCTAAAAGGTGGAAGATTTCTTGCAACGATATGTTAAAAAATAGTTCTCTTGCTATGGCATGTCAAAAAGTAGTTCTCATGCTACGGCGTGTTAAAAAGTAGTTCCATTGCTCTTTCATATATAGTTTTAACTGCTGTTCCTGATGCGCATTTTATATCCACAATAGTTTGACCATTGTTAATAGCTTCCACCGCTTTAATGTCAAATGGTATCTTGCCAAT
>JAAYPS010000131.1 GCA_012519655.1 Clostridiaceae bacterium
CTTGAACAAAAGTATCATGTAAGTAAATCTCATATATGCAGGGAATTTAAGAAACGCTTTCTTATGACACCGATTCAGTATCAGAATTATAGGAAAATAGAGGTTTCAAAAAGAATGCTGTTGAATACTGATAAGAGGATAAATGAGATAGGTAGGATGGTTGGTTTTGAAAACCCTAATAATTTTATCAGGAATTTCAAAAAACATACAGCCGTTACCCCATCAGAGTATCGTAAACAACATATAGCAGATATACTTGTGCCAAGTTCAAGGATATGATAATTTTAAGTGGAGGCATATCTTTATAAATGCTGCATGAAAATGCGATGCAATAAAATGTATGCAAAAAAGACCTTCTAGGGGGAGATGGTTTAATGATGACTATAACAGAACTTATTATGAATTTTGGTATTGGCATTGATACGGATGATAATGATATTTGTAGTTGTGGGAAAGTACATAGAGCAGATATAAAAGAAATTATTATACAAGAAGGTGCCCTAAGTATAGTTCCAAGCCTTGTTAAGAAACACGGTGGCTTAAAAGCATTTATTATTGCTGATAAAAATACATTTATGGCAGCCGGAGAAACTCTTTGCGAAAACTTAAGTGATGAAAACATCCCATTTTCTTTGTATGTTTTTGACAACGAAGATTTAAAACCCGACGAATTTGCAGTCGGACAGCTTGTTATGCACTTCGACACCGAATGTGATTTTATTATTGCAGTGGGTTCTGGTACTTTAAATGACATTGGTAAGGTATTAGCCAGTATTACTGATAAACCTTATATGATCGTGGGGACAGCTCCTTCTATGGATGGTTTTGCATCCGCAACATCATCTGTAATAAGAGATAGTATAAAAGTAAGTCTTAATACCGTTTGCCCTACAGTTATAGTGGCTGATCTGGATATTATGTGCCAAGCACCAGACCAGCTTTTGCAGGCGGGTATTGGGGACATGTTGGCAAAGTATATTAGTATATGTGAGTGGCGGGTTTCTCATTTTATATCAGGTGAGTATTACTGTGAAAAAATCGCTGCCATAGTGCGTAGTGCTGTAAAAAAATGCATTGAAATACCAAATTTGTTTAGCAAAGAGCCACTATCAATCAAGCCATTGATTGAAGGTTTAATTTTTACAGGTGTGGCTATGAGTTTTGCAGGAGTATCGCGACCTGCATCCGGCATGGAACACTATTTCTCTCATATTTGGGATATGCGTGAGCTTGCGTTTAACACACCAGCTACTTTACATGGAATTCAATGCGGAACTGCAACATTTCTATGTCTTCGAATATATGAATATATTACAAGTATTGTTCCAAATCGTCAAAAGGCTCTGGACTTTGTAAATCATTTTTCAGTAGAAAACTGGAATGATTTTCTTGTTCAATTCTTAGGTGAGGAAAGTGCCCATACTGTGATTGAGCTTGAGAAAAAAGAGAAAAAATACGATCTGCGATCCCATCAGAGTAGGCTTGAGGCTATCGTTGAAGGTTGGGATGAAATTGTAAAGATAATATCAGAGGAACTGCCTAATATAGAATGGTTAGAGAATTATATGGCTACGGTAGGAATACCAACCAATCCTGCCGAATTAGGTCATCCGAATACAGAGGTGCAGCATGCATTTTTAGTGACAAAAGACATCCGGGACAAATATATTGGAAGCCGCCTGTTGTGGGATTTAGGACATATTAATGAAGCTATGGTAGCTGTTTTCAGCTAATTATTGTAAAGGTTACATCGCAAAAGCCTATACTAAAACATTGTGTAGAATTTCCTCCTCAACTTTGCTAAAATACAAGTAGCATCAAATTAATTAAGAAGACTTTTAGGAGGCCTATTATGCAACTTATTCATTCGGACGGAAAGACTACCTACTCATATCAATTATGTCGTATTTCTTTTTTAGTTGAAATTTGTTATGAAAAAGATGGAAGGCTGCAAAAAATTAGACCAAAACTCGAAGTATGGAAGGATATACCTTGTAAAGATGGGTTGGACTTATGCGATACAACAACAATTGATAAATGGAATAATGAAGACATTGAGATTTATCGGGAAATATCCTATATTAGAAATTCTTCAGAACAATTCCGAATGCGCATATGCATAAGAAACATCGGTGATGGTGATATTCGCCTACACTATGCCGCTCCAGTTGTAATTGAAGGCCAAAAGAATATTCAGGTTGGGTCGGAACCTATTACTGACAACTTTTTTTATAGGCAGGGAAGACATAAAAATGACCTGCCTTCGATCTGTAAAATAGGTGTTTACGATGAAAGCTTTGAAGACGCTATAGGAAGCGTGCTTGAAACTGGTACAGGTCAGGAGAAAAATGAATCAACATATCAGATTGTCAGTGACCAATTAACTGTCATAAAGTCTTCGAAAGATGAAGAAGCTCAAATCTTATTTGGCTTTTTGACGGGCAATAATCAGTTTTTTGAATCAATTCTTTTGTTAAACCCGGATAGAAGCTTTAAATCATTTGTGTGCAAAACCGATTATAATATACGATTAGTACAAGGAGCTACAGTGGAAGGTGAGTGGCTTAGAATTGATTGTCGTCAAAACTTGGAACAAGCTATTGAAGATTTTGCATGTGACAAAGCAAGGATTAATAATGCTTTAAGAAGCAAAACACCACCGGCTGTGTATTGTACTTGGTATTATTATGGTCAAACGGTAACTTATGAAGACGTAAAAGAAAATCTTGATGAAATAGTACGAAAAAAACTACCCTTTGATGTTTTTCAAATTGATGATGGTTGGGAAGTAGCTGTTGGAGATTGGCGCAATAATGAGAAGTTTCCAAAACCTATGAAGAACGTTGCGGATGAGATTCGTGAAGCGGGGTTGATTCCTGGTATTTGGACCAGCCCTTTTATTACCGATAGAAATGCGCCAATAGTTTCTGAGAACTATGAATATATTTTGAAGAATTCTAAAGGTGAGCCTTGTCTTTTCCCAATGAATGATAGAATATTCTATATCTTGGACATTACAAATCCTGAAGTGATTTCTCTTGTGAGGCAGCTCTATCACATGCTAAGGTATGATTGGGGTTTTATTTATCATAAATTGGATTTTACAAGAGCCCCTTTAATACAGGAAGATGCTGTTTTTTATGATGATACTATTACTCTCGTTGAGGCGTACCGAGCTGCTGTTCAAGCTGTCAGGGACGGAATAGGGGAAGATGCTTACTTTTTAATGTGCGGTGGTTTGTATGATCCACTCATTGGCATTGTAAATGGTCAAAGAATTGGATCTGATGTGTTAAGCATGTGGAGTTCAAATATTCAAAAGGGTGGAAAGACAGCTCCGTTTACTATTAAACAGAATTTATTAAGATACTTTATGAACCACTGGTGGGACAATGATCCTGATTCACTAATGGTAAGAAGGCAAGAAAAACCTTCCCGGGGTTTACGTCTTACTTATGGTTTGCTAAACGATGAAGAAGTAAAAACTTCGGTATTAAATCAGTACCTTGGTGGCGGTATGATTTGCTCAACCGAGCCATTAAAGACTATCAGTGATGATCGCCTGTTCCAGTTAAAGCACATCATTCCTGTTGAAAATGTTAAAGTAGTTCCCTTAGATTTGTTTAGTGGAAAACGTTACCCTTCATTGATAAAAGTACATCTTCCAAAACAGAGGGCTTTTCAGCTCTGTTATATCAACTGGTCGGATGAGGAGACAATACCTGTAAAACTGACACTGAATAAAGAAGTTTTAGGGGATTATTATCAGAATAATAAAACCTATACTGTGGCTGAGTTCTTTAGTGGAAATATTATTAGAGCCATTAAATGCAATGAAACTATAGAGCCAGGCAATATTAAGCCTCATGGTTCCATATTAATAAAAGTAATTGTCGAAGACGATGAACCTTACGTTTTACACAGTAATGCACACTTTTCAATGGGTGAAGAAGTAGAAAAATTACAAATTGTTGGGGATGAGTTGGTATTTGAAATGAATTACCTTTTTGAAACTCCATCCACTTATATTGTTGGATTACCTGAAGGTGTTACATGCCATGAAAAGGGTTCTGGATATCAAGGTAAAGGTGATATTGTTGAAATTGAAGTAAATCAGAGAAGGAAATATTCGTATAAAATAAAAGTATCCAAATAAACTTGATAATTGAAATTAAAATATAGGGGGTTACTATGAAAAACGATAATAAAGGGACAAACAATTGGGAGGTTGTGTCACCAGAAGCAGTAGGTATTCCATCCAAGGCAGTTTTGGATTTTATTAATGAGTTAGAGCAAGAAGAGTTATGCATTCATGGTTTTATAATGATGAAAGATGACAAGGTGTTTGCAGAAGGCTACTATGCACCATTTCACGCTGATTTTCCGCATAGAATGTTTTCAGTAGGTAAAAGCTTTACTTCTATTGCCATAGGACTTCTGCAAGAAGAAGGGAAATTATCAATACATGATAGGATTTGCGATTATTTTCCCGATAAGCTTCCTGAGGAAGGTGCTCACCCATATATACTGCAGACTACAATACGAGATATGCTTATGATGGCGTCACCGCATCAGGGAACTACGTACAAACTTATGGATAGTGAGGATTGGGTAAAAACATTTTTCCACTACAAGCCTGTTCGTTACCCTGGGACAAGCTTTGTATATGATACATCTGCAACTCATGTGCTATCTGCACTTGTAGAAAGAATAAGCCAAATGTCTCTTTTGCAATATCTAAAAGGTAAGATTTTAGATAAGATAGGCTGTTCAGATAACTTTAGATGGTTAACAGATCCAGAAGGGATTTGCCAAGGAGGTTCTGGCTTAATCTGTCCTTTGAGAGATTTAACAAGAGTTGCATCCCTATGTCTGAATGGTGGAGCATACAATGGAGAACAGCTCATTCCGATAGACTACTTAGAAGAAGCAACCTCAAAACAGATAGATACATCTCTTCAGCCAAGTATTGGCGAACAACAAGGGTATGGCTACCAGTTTTGGAGGACTCAGAATAATGGTTTTGCGATGTTTGGGATGGGAGGACAACTTGCGATTTGCCTTCCAGAGTATAACTTCTTGTTGACCACGATGGCCGATACCCAAGGTAACCCATGTGGAATCCAAGGTATCTATAAAGCCCTTTGGCAACAAATTCTACCCTACCTTAAAGAAAATAAAGGTAAAATAGAAGTTAATGATATTTATTCTAGAAAACTTAAGGAAAAAATATCGAAATTAGAAATAAGTCCTGAAAAAGGCTCTTTGACATCCCCAATCGCTGCTGAAGTTAGTGGAAAAAGATATTCTTTAGCACCCAACCCTACGAGAATAGCACAGTGTCATTTTGAGTTTAGCGATGGCGAAGGAGTGTTTTACTACACAAGTAATACGGGAGAACATGAGATTTCGTTTGGGATTGGCTCTATTAAGCAGCAGATCTTCCCAGATATAAATCTATTAAGTATATCGTCTGCTGCATGGGTGGAAGAAAATAAGTTACATTTGCGCTCCTTTATAATAGATGAATTGCCATCTAGCGTAAATATGACAGTTACTTTTGTAAAAAACACAATTACGTTAGTAATGAAAAAGACAGCTGAGATGAAGCTGGAAAACTACCAAGGGTTTGCTTCAGGAGAGATGATCGATAAGTAAAAAAGTCGATATATTTGATAAAAGATAAGAAGAGGGCGCTTTTGCGCCCGTTCTTTACGTTATGCGCTCAAGAGCACACCATATCAAAAGATAAAAGCATTATAAATTTAGAAGAGAGGTTAATATGTCACATAATTGGAAGGCAGACTTATCTATTTTAGGTATTACAATTGTTTGGGGTTCATCTTTTATACTGATGAAAAATTTAATGGATTACACCCCAGTTTTTGCATATTTATCACTGCGCTTTGTTTTAGCTTCTGTTGTACTTTGTATTTTGTTTAATAAAAGGCTAAAGAATGTAAATATACAAGTATTAAAATGGGGTTTACTAGTTGGCTTAATGGTATTTGGAGGTATGATGTTCCAAGTAGCTGGACTACAATATACCTCAGCCTCAAATTCAGCCTTTATAACAGGACTTAATGTAGTTATGGTTCCTATATTATCGGCGCTATATTTAAAAAAGAAACCAAGTAATTATGCTTTTGTAGGGGTATTTATGGCTGCTATAGGACTGTTCTTTCTCACCGGTGCATTCGAGTTTAATTATAATAAAGGTGATTTTTTGACATTGTTGTCTGCTGTTTGTTTTGCTTTCCAAGTTATTTTCATTGATAAAGCAACATCAAAACACGATCCCGTATTAATTGCTGTTTTGCAAGTATCAACGGCAGCAGTGTTTTTTACTATTATATGGGGATTTCAGAAATTTTCACTTCCAGTTGTTAATACTACTCTTATAACTACAATTTTGTGGACGGGTGCGCTGGGAACTGCCCTTGCATTTGGCGTGCAAACAGTTGCTCAAAAATATACCTCTCCGACAAGAACTGCTTTGATTATTGCATGCGAACCTGTTTTTGCAGCTATCTTTGCATGGATAATACCTAACAGTGCTGGTGTTACTGAAAGACCTACTCTTTATACAATAATGGGGTGCTTGATGATTTTCACAGGTATGTTACTTAGCGAAGTACCGGCTCTGAAGCTTGGTAACAAACAAAAACAATCATGCCAAACCAGGATGTAGAATTGTTTTTATTTATCATGGATGTAAAATAATGTAGTTTATTTGAATAAAACTAATCAAAAGTTTATAATTGACCATATAGGGATAAATATATAGTACAACAGCATTACAGTCTAATGGAGAATGGTATTAAAAAAGTTAAAAGGGAAAGGTGACAATATGATAAGTAGTATTAAAGATCGTGTAACATTGAATAACGGCGTTAAGATGCCATGGCTTGGCTTAGGAGTATGGAAGGTAACAGAGCCAGCAGAACTTGATTTTGCAGTTAAGACTGCTTTAAAAGTAGGATATAGGGCCATTGATACAGCGGATGCATATGGGAATGAAGAGGGTGTTGGTAAGGCTATACGCGAATCGGGAATTCCCCGTGAGGAACTTTTTATAACTACCAAGCTATGGAATCGTAATCAAAGAAAAGGTTATGATGCTACATTGAAGGCCATTGAAAACAGCAGAAAGAGGTTGGGGCTTGAGTACATTGACTTGTTTTTAATACACTGGCCAGTGAAAGGTAAATATATTGATAGCTATAAAGCCATGATAAAGCTATACAATGAAGGGTTGATCAGGGCAATTGGTGTATCTAATTTTCATATTCACCATCTTGAACATTTAATGAGAGAAACAGATGTTGTTCCTGTGGTAAACCAAATTGAACTACACCCATGGCTAAACCAAGGTCCAGTTATCGAGTTCTGTAAAAAGCATAATATTCAGGTTGAAGCATATAGTCCGCTTATGGGAGGACGACTTAGTGAGATACCTGAGATTGAGAATATTGCAAAGAAATATCAAAAAACTCCAGCTCAGATTGTACTAAGGTGGGATCTGCAAAGAGAAATAGTTATTATTCCAAAATCTGTTAGAGAAAATAGAATTATTGAAAATTCACAGATTTTTGACTTCACATTATCAGATGAGGATATGGAAGCAATAAACGCTCTAAACAAAGATAGAAGATTTCTTCCCGATCCAGATAATGTAACATTTTAAATGCTTTTAGTATGTATGGTTGAGAGACTCATTCAATAAAGAATTTAAGAATATTATAAGACCCCTTCTATGGTGAGTGCCAAATGAAGGGGTTTTCTACAAATATCTGAATAGTTAAAGATCACTCTAAACTGATTTATCTTGACTATAAATAGATGGCTGGTGTGTCAAAACTGCTTAAGCTAAATGTAGCAACCCTGGATTTATACTGTAATATAATCTTGAATATTATCTTGCCTAAGCATCTTAGCCAACTCTAAGGAATTAGTAATAGGTTCATTAATAATAATGCCCCCACGCGCAATGTCCTGTACTTGGTGAAAATCCGAACCAGACAACATTTTTAAATTATATTTTTTAGCAAAATCCAAAGCTTTTTGGTTATTTGAATTATGCCTGGGGTTTCCATTGTGTATCTCAACTCCATGCAGATATTCGGGGTTTGCAGGTGTTACCGTCACCCTGAAAGGATGAGCTTGGTAGATGAGCATTTGGGTATTTTCTATAAACTCTCTAAAGGTTTTTATGTTCATATCATACAAAGCTGGATTTTCATATAAGAATTCTTTGTCGAAACCAAAAACAAGATAGTCGTTAAAGTTTTCACTAAATCTAAGCTCCATCCCAAGGATAACTTTTAAACCAACTTCTTTGCCTTCTTCAAAAGCTGTAGTATATCCGGACAGAAACTGATCTACTTTTTGCTGCCAATTAGTATATGGTAAGCTCTCGAAATAATCCTTAGTGTAGTGATCTGTGATTACAATCCCAGAATAGCCTGCTTTTTTATATAGTTGAACAAGAGTATTTGCGTCAACTTTCCCACAGCTGCTAACCTCTGAAGTGTGAACGTGAGTATCATACTTTAAGTTGTTCATATAGCCCCCATGAAAATGAATTTTACTTATTATATCCAGAAACAAGGATATAAAGTAGTCTACATATATAGGATATAATTCATTCAACTAAAATGCAACCAGCAAAAAACACAAATAATGTAACTACAAAATAAAAAAGTCTATAATAATTGCTTCGCAAAGGTTATCTATTGAAATTCGGTCTCGACAATAACCGCAAATACTTATTGGTTATCTTTAGCAAATGATAAATAAGATAATTTATTGAAACTAACACTAACAGATCGAATGTATAGTTAAACAGAAAAAGTTGTTTCGAAGTATCTGCTTCTCCATTACCCAAATAAGGCATAGGAAACTGGAAAATGCCTATGGCAGCAATTAACCATATAAGCTCGATTTTTAACTTGATAGAGTTGTTTTTAACTCCTGCAGTACGTTTAAGTATTTTATTATAAGCATCTGTGTATTCCATAAGAGTGACAATAATAATCATTGAATAAAACATTATAATAAACCATAGTTTTTTTGGAAAAAGTTTCTCCCTTAAATCTGACCAGATTGTAAACCTCTTAAATGAAAAAGTATATTCACTTACATCAGTTATCTTATATTTGCCAAGAAAGCTTGAAGTTTGAAAGCTTTGGGCGGCAGTATACTTCATACCATTAATTAGCCTATCCGGGTTTAGGATATAAAATTTAATGATCCTTGCATTACTGATTTTCTCGTTAAATTCTTTTTGTGTTATGTCGGACCAGGGTACATATTTTGCATATTCATCCTTTGGAAGATACGCATGTTTACCTGCTTCAATGGCCATATCCTTTGATAGACCCAGCATTTCCAAATCTCTTTGTGGATTTTTTGAATTTTTCAATATACCATAAAATACGGAATTATATTTTGTATCAACACCACAAGTACTATTTACTTGCAAGTATATGCCGAGGGTATAAAAAACAATCAAGGCAGTTGTGATTAAAACTGCGGATGTAAAGGTAAGGCTAAAGCCTTTTCTTACAGAGCAATGTTGGGTTTTTATGCATAAGGGAAAAGTCATGTCGCTTGTATTTTTATATTTAAGAGTAAAGCACTTGACTATCATAACAATAAAAAAGGGGAGTGAAGTTATGCACTGTATTTTCGAGCCCAAAAAAAGAAAAGATGATATTACAACAAATAAAATATCTGCATTATTTATAGTTATTTTGTTTGAAACATTTAGAATTGATGCAATAAAAAGTAACAATCCAGTTATCATCATTGGCTCGCCATAAAGGCTATTAAACCAAACAAGGTAATTTCCGTCCAGTACGATAAAAAGAGAGGTGATTGTTAAGACAATTATTGTAGATAACTTCTTAATCTTAAGCCACTTGAGACAGAGAAATAATGAAGCTAAGTAAAAAGTTGCATAAACAGCTGCAAGTATTTCTGTATTAAAAATTTTACTTGCTCCAACACTACATATAATCTTAACTAACGAGATTGGATATATCATACTTGTTGTTGGGATTATACCAAGTAACCTTAGAGGATTAGTTGGTGCCATGTTATATTTGTTTTTAACATATCTAAAAAAAAGTATTTCAGAATTCTTAATTGTATTTTCATCTTCATACAATCCAGTAACTATCATAATTCGTTGGAAATCACCTTGATCAGCTACCCCTGGCATGGGCTGGATAAAAAGAACTTGTATTGTTATTAATATCGCAAAAAATAAATAGATCCAAGTGTAATATTTTTTTAAAAAAGCTTTCATATATGCATGAACTCTTTCAAATGTATTTATATAGTGGGTACGAATATTGGGCATTGTTTATTATATCTATACTCAACATGTAATATTCATTAGAGGTTTGATGATGCCTAACAACCTCAGATAATAGCTATTAACGTAGCAAAACAAGCCTATATATCAAGGCTGTATTTGGTTGGGAATCATGTCATAGTAAATATGTTAACAAAGTGTAAATAAAAAAGTTGTTCTGGTAATAAACATAAATTGCGTATATAATATTACTATTGTGTGAATTTACAAAATCAACAACTTTTAGATGGGGGTAGATATTTTTGGCACAGGAAGTTAAGAAGAAGATGGCCACAGACATAAAGATTTTTATTGTTGCATGTACTATTATTGCACTAATTTTAGCTGCTGCAATTGTATATCTATTAATGCCTAAGGATATTGCAATTGTTAAAAATAACAAAGTTACTGAAAATGAACTTGCGTTTAACTATTCTCAGAACCTACAATTTCTTGCCTCTGCTTATGGAGGTCAATTAGATCAGCAGACTATCGTTGCTTATGCAAAACAGCAAGCATTAAGTCAAGCCGTAGAAGTTGAATATTTGCTTCAAGAAGCTAACAATAATGGCTTTACTGTTAGTAAAGAAGATATAAATTCTGCATGGGGAGAGATGGATGCAAATATAAAAAATAACGCTGCAGCATATGGCGTTTCGGTAAATGAGTTTTGCGAACAGGTTTTTGGTGTAAAATACAACAAACTTAAGAAAATTTACAGCGAGAATGTTACTGCTCAAAAATACCGTGAAAAAATAATCGAAGAAATGTCCGTTGATGAAGCTGAAGTAAAGGCTTTTTATGAGGAGAACAAAGATGCTTTCGACTATAATAAAGTAAGCCATATACTCATTGCGGTTGAAGAGGGAGCAGAAGATTCTGTTGTTGAGGAAAGAAAGAAGAAAGCTCAAGATATTTTAGATAGAGTGAATAATGGTGAGGACTTTGCTGAACTAGCTAAAGAGTACAGTGAAGACCCGGGTTCTGCCCAGACTGGCGGTCAATATGATGTTCAGAAAGGTCAGATGGTTCCAGAGTTTGAGGAATGGACATTTTCTCATGAGGTTGGAGACACAGGTCTTATTAGAACAGATTTTGGCTTCCATGTAATGAAATTAGATAGTGTTAACAACACATTTGAAGCAGCAAGGGATACGGTTGAATATTCATTTAAGTCAGACAAGTATCAGACAACCTTACAAGAAGCATTAGGCGAGGGCGGCGAATACCAGGTTGAGATTAAAGACGCGTTTTACGATTTTGCAGGTTAGTACGTAAGACAACAATATTTATTTCCAGTATTCTTGTGTGGCTGTATAATATATTGTGGTTGTGTATGGATGTTTGTCATCACATATCGTACAGCTGATTGTTGTAAAGGTTACATTGGAAAAGCTTTATATTAAGTATAAAAATTGGCGGATGCTCGTAAATGCATCCGCCGTTTCGTTTTTCTCTTTTCTCTTTGCTTATTATTCGGTTGAACTAATAGTTGTTTTTTATATTCTCCCTGTTAGCTTTATTTCCTTCTTCTATTTGCCTGTGAAATTCTCTTCTGTTTATATATACCTGTCTTCTCATTTTCATACTTCTATAAACATCTCCACCGAAAAACAAGAAGTAGTTTAGAACTGATGCTATGGCGGCCAGCTTACTGGGTACACTACCAAAAATAACACTGAAAGCAATGATTGCCCAGTTTAACCACGCCAAATACTTAATTTTTACAGGTACAAAGAAAAATAGCAAAATCTCAAAATTAGGAAACAGATAGGCAAAAGCAAGAAATAGAGATAGGTTTAAGTGAGTTGCGTCAGAATAACCAGTTATTAATGCAGCGATTATTGTACCCACCATACCGACTAAGTAATATACGTTCAACTTAAAACTTCCCCAAAGCTCCTCCAAACCACTTCCTAAAATGTAATAAAAATATAATGAAAAGAAAATAAATATAATGCTAAAATTTGGGGGTATAAAGATAAAAGTAATAAGCCTCCATATTTGCCCTTTGTAAACCAGTGCAGGTATAAGTGCCAATTTACTAATTATATTCAATGAAGGCATTAAATAATTTAGTATAAAAACTGCAGCGTTTCCTATTACAATATAGGTCATTAATCCGCTTATTGCATATTTTCCAAACTTTCGTTCAAGTCTATCCAGAAACTTCATCATTAGTTTAGCGCTCCTCTCAACTTGGAAGATAAATGACATGAATAAATTGTATTCGATTTTAATTAATAGATCAAGTTAGCGCTAAACCACATAAGTACTACTTAAATCTTCTTTTTATTTCCTCATATTTTTCCTGGGTAACCAGAGCATCCAGATCTGTGTTTCTAAGTTTTGCAATATAAGTCCAGCGACCGTATGGGTATATTTTATATATCATAGAAATGTTAATAATATAGGATTTATGGCTCCTTAAAAATAAATTATTATCAAGCCTTGCATCAAGATCGTTCAAAGACTCTGAAGTTACAAATCGGTGTCCGTCCGAAGTATATATAACAGTACTTCTGTTTTCACGTTGAATAATAATTATATCCTCTTCATCGATAAAAGAAAGACCTTCCTTATTCTTGATCACAATTTTACCAAGGCCTGACTTGTTCTGATATAATGGGTTTGATTGAGTTTCGGATTTTTTACTGAATAACTCCAGTATTCGGTCCAATGTTTTATGGATTCTCTGGACGTTAAAGGGTTTTACAATATAGTCGAATGCATAGAGCTCAAAAGCTTTAGGCATGTATTCTTCATGCCCGGTTGCAAAAATAATAATTGCCTTAGGATTTATATCCTGAATCCTCATCGCACACTCTATTCCGTTTAATTTAGCCATTTCAACGTCCATAAAAATAACATCGGGGTTTAATGATTCTGTTAGTGAAACAGCGGATTCACCATCCGCCGCCTCACCAACTACTTCAAATCCTTTGTTTTTTTCTACTAATTTTCTAATTAAAAGCCTTATACCAGCTTCATCATCAGCTATCAATACTTTAAGCAAAACTTACCACCCACTCATCCTTTTTGCTTTTGGTTTACCTATTACCTCTGAAAAAATGATACCCTTTATCAAATCCTCTTTGTTAAGTGAAAGAGCGTGTGCGCTTATTTCAGGTCGCTGCTTATTAACAGGTGGTATAGGTTTAGTATTAGTTTTTATATTAGTGCTGCTATTGCCACTGCCCTGCACAATCTCATCTAAGGCGATTTGATTCGCCATTTTCTTTCCATCAGAGCCTCTTGAAGGTGCGTTGTTTTTATTACTAATAGTTTGGGGTCTACGAAAATATGGGTTGCTATAATAAGCCATTTTACTGCACCTACCTTTTATTTTAGAATATTATTTTTTATCACCCGGTGTGGAGTCCTGCTTACCAATATCCGATATTGAGTTTCTCATTTGGGTATCGGAAATAACGTTTTGCATGTTGTAATAATCCATTACTCCCAGGTTTCCTTCACGTAAAGCTGATGCCATAGCTTTTGGAACTTCTGCTTCTGCCTCAACAACTTTTGCCCTCATTTCCTGTACTGCAGCCTTCATTTCTTGCTCCCTAGCAACAGCCATGGCTCTTCTTTCTTCAGCTTTTGCCTCGGCGATGCGCTTATCTGCTTCGGCTTGGTCTGTCTGTAGTTGAGCACCAATGTTTCTGCCCACATCGATGTCTGCTATATCAATTGATAGGATTTCGAAAGCAGTTCCAGCATCAAGACCTTTTTCAAGGACTGTTTTTGATATTAAGTCGGGATTTTCAAGAACATCGGAATGGTACTCTGAAGATCCCACCGTAGTAACAATACCCTCTCCTACACGGGCGATGATGGTTTGCTCTCCAGCACCACCTACTAAACGGTCAATATTTACTCGTACAGTGACCCTTGCTTTTGTTTTTAGTTCGATACCGTCTTTTGCCATAGCAGATATAAGTGGTGTCTCAATAACTTTTGGATTTACGCACATTTGGACTGCTTCAAGTACATCACGTCCAGCCAGATCGATAGCAGCAGCTCTTTCAAATTCAAGAGGTATGTTTGCTCGTTGTGCTGCAATTAGGGCATTAACAACTTTGTCAACATTTCCTCCTGCAAGATAGTGAGCTTCAAGCTGATCAATTTTTAAGTCGTTCAGTCCGGCTTTATAGGCCTTCACTAATGGGTTAACAATTCTTGATGGTATAACTCTTCTAAGTCTCATACCTACAAGTGTCATAATACCAACTTTTACACCAGCGGCACCCGCTGATATCCATAGACCAACTGGTACGAAACTGAAAAAGAATGAAAGAAAAACAATAACAGCAACAATAATTAAGAATAATGCAAAAATACTACCTGGCATGAAAACCCTCCTCTACTGATTTTTATTTTAGTATGATATTTTAATGTCTTATATTAGATTACTCTTACAACTATTCTACGTCCAGTTACTTCGATAATTTTAACTTTTGTATCTTTAGAGATATAGTCACCCTCACTTACAACATCAAGCCTTACACCATTGAACTCTGCCGTTCCCGCAGGTCTTAATGCTGTGAGAGTTATTCCTTCCTTATCAAGAAAATATTCAAGATCTTCAGTACCAATATACCCATCTTTCTTATTTAATGTTTCTTGGAGTATTAATGTTTTTGATAATCTTCCCTTTGCAGCAGAGTGTAAAATAATAGCAAGCACCACACCGAAAATGACAAGTAAGATCACTACCATTACTAATGCTTCAAATGGTGTTGAGGCAGTTAAGATAATCCCTATAACAAGCAAAACAAGACCAAGTCCTCCAGATACACCGAACCCCGGAGTAAAAATTTCAATGATTAAAAGCACGAGACCTACAACAAGAATAATAATTTGATAAATTTGTATTCCATCTAAAAAACTAAACAAATACATTCAAACACCCCCTTATTTAGAATTGTTACTGATAAAATATCTTGATTTGATTTCCTGAATGCATTCGTAAATAGTAATATGACTGAATTATTTAAGCCTTTTACGCATAATGCTCATTTAATTATAGTATATTCTATATCAATGAAAATTGAAGTATTAGTTGCTAAATTGTACAAAAACCTGTTTGTAATGTCGTTTTTTATTTAATAATTCTTCGCCATTGTATTTCTTTTGTTATGTGCTTTGGGTATATGAACCGTGAACACAGTGTATCTATCATCAGAACTAACTTCAATTCTCCCATTATACTTTTGTATTATGTTTTTTGTTATAGCTAACCCCATACCTTGACCGAAATCTTTTTTGGTAGTGAAGCCAGGTTCAAATATTTTTCCCTTAATTTTTTCGGATATCTTAGCGCCGTTATCCTTCACACTTACAATATATGAGCTAAAATTCTCTGTTAACTCCATTTGCAATAGTCGGTTATCTGGTTTCTCACATAGGGATGAGATTGCATTATCAATAAGGTTTCCTAAAACTCTACATAGCTCCCAGGAAGGAATGGGAAGGTCTTCGAAACGAGAGGTAACTGTAACTTCCATAGTAATCATATTTTGCTCAGCAGTCATTCGTTTTGCTTGTAAAAGAGCGTTAATTGCCGGACTTGCAGTCTTTAAGACTTGACTGACTGACTGTATATCTTTATATGTCTTGTTAATATAGTTCCGCGCTTCTTCATATTCATCCATTTCAATTAAGCCATAAACAACTTGCAAGTGATTTAAAAAGTCATGTCTTTGAGCTCTTAGAGTGTTGTTCAGCATTTCAACTGATTTTAGAGTTTCTTTCATCATATTGTTTTGCATATTAACCCTTAATATATAGTAGATATCACGGCCCGAGAAAACAATGGCTATAATGGAGATAATCACAATGAATATAAAAAAGAGTTGACTGCCTGTTCTCAATTCAACAAAAACAGAAGACGGCGATAAAAACAAATACAAAAGTAATACTAGTATTGCGACAATTTGTATAATGTTAGTTAGTAGTGTTATAACTACAGCCTTTTTTACTTTTAAACGCATGTTCTTCATAACGCCAGCCCCTGTGAAATTCTCTTCATTTATATTTTTGCATTATTATTGTGCGTACAACAGTAATTATATCACAGTTAACGTTCGTATAGCATAAATAGTCTGTTTAATGTTTCGGTATATATTGTCGTTTGCGTCATGTGCGATAATACTTGAGTTTTGATTATAGCATTCGACCTACCGCAATTTGAATTAATAAGTCCAATACCGTTGCTGTCTTTTATCTTCCTTTTATGTTTAATATATTTTAGTATATAGAATTGATAAAGGCGAAATATGCTGATACTATGGATGTAGATTAACATTGAAAAGGATGTGTCAACATTGAGCAACATTGTAAAGGTAAGAATTATCGGCACGAATGGGGAAGCTGCACCAGAATATTTGCTGAACACTCTTTATGCAAGTGATTTGCATTTTGAGCCTGACATTCGTAAAAGCAGTATTATGTCAGATGGAACGGTAGAGATAGAAGTTACGAAGAAGCCATACATGCTGCATGCAAGATTAGACATACCCCTATATGGAAATATATGGGTCATGGCTCATAACCGTGGACAGGGATACACAGCCAATACAATTGATTTTGTTTCAGAAGCGTTGAAAACATATATCTATGAGGCTGAAAGACTTTCAGCCGGTCTTAGACTTTCTGCTTATGCTGAAGGCCATTTAAATGCTGCTCATGAGTATCGAGAACTTGCAGACAAAGGTATAGATTCAGCTTATTGCCTATTAAAAGCACTTTCTCATGCCATCTTCGCTGCGGAGGCGGCTTTATATGAAGCAGCACAAGCAAAAATAGAAACAAGTCCAAGACCTGATATGCTTCTTGGCTGTAATACCCATAAGTATGCAGGAGACAATCTGCATTCTGATTATTTTACCAGTCTTTTTAACTTCGCAACAATCCCATTTTATTATTACCAGGTTGTTCCTGAAGAAGGAGTGTTTGATTATGCCAGACGTGATGAGATATTAGAATGGTGTGAATCAAACCAAATGAAAGCAAAGGGACATCCATTGTGGTTTGGTCATGGAGGAGTAAACCCGAAGTGGATGTTTGGGAAAAGTTATAAAGAACTATCTCAATTTGCACGGGAGTACATTAAGAAAACAGTTACAAGATACCGTGGCAGGATAGACGTGTGGGACTCAATTAATGAACCTCATGACTGGGCAAACTGCTTTGATTTCACTCAAGATGAGCTTATGGATTTAGCTCGTATATGCTGCGATACTGTTCGTGAAAGTAATCCTGATGCTACATCAATAATAAATGTTTGCTTGCCATTTGGAGAATATGTTGCGGGGAAGTTTGTATGTTATGGGCCAGTTTTTGACCAGCCTGTATCTCCATTAGCTTTTTTAGAAAGAGCAGTTGAGAAAGGTATTGATTTCGACGCAGTTGGTGTACAAATGTATTTCCCTGCTCGTGATATGGTTGCTATAAGCCTTCTATTAAACGAATACGCAAGGTTTGGCAAACCTGTTCACATAACTGAGATGGGGGTTCCAAGTGGTCCTGCAAGAGGAGAACGGGATAATGTAGATACAGCCGATCCCCAGTCGCAGATAGGATTAACAAAAGGTCTTTGGCATGCGCCTTGGGATGAGCATGTTCAAGCCGATTGGGTGGAACAATTCTATACTATAACATCAGCAAGAGCAGAAATTAAAGCGCTAACATGGTGGGATTTCCAAGATCCAGGTTTTATGAAGACCTCACCATTCTTATTTGAAGATCAGGTGCCACGTGAAATGTATTTCAGACTTAAGGCACTAAAGAAAAGGATTATGGGATGAGACACAAATATACGTATATGTAAGTAGTAAACAGAATTGGAAAATCCATAATTCATATGACGATTTACTAACTTAAGTAATTATTAGTATATTGGGTTTGCGAACGAACATTCGCAGACCCAACCCCGATTTTTATGTGTTATTATCACAATGTTTAAATATTTTGAACTCAAAAGCCTTACAGCTAATTATTATTGACACCTTCATGTCTGTTTGTATATATTTAACGTATAAACTAAAGAGGTAATGCCAATGGCGACTAAATCGTGGAAAGTATCTGTTATCACAAGATTAATAGTTTCTTTTGTATTAATTTTATTGCCCATATATTTATTAGGATTTTACATCTACAATAATGGATTGACTATTTTGCGCAAAGAAATATCAAATTCCATGGTTTCACAGGTGTCTTTCTATTTGGATAATCTTGAGAATGAGATAGACAGAGTTCAATTACTCCAATACGAGTTGATAAATGATCGAGACATAAACCGTATGTCTACTATCTCTAAAGTGCTTACTAATATCCAGCAAGTTGAAGGTATTTTACGCATTCAAAATAGATTGGTTGCGCTAAAAAATAGTAGTGAGTATATTAGATCTTCTCAAGTCCTAATTCCTGATGCAGATAAAGAAGTGGTTGATAATGATGTAACGGAATTTAGCAAAGAAAGATTTAATGTAATTAAAGCAGCGTCAGAACAAGCAACTACTAATATTGTATATCTGGACAATTCCATGTTTCTTGTTACTCCATATCCCACTTCGCATATAACTAGTAGAGAACCAATATTTATAATTAACACTCAGCTGTCGAAAGAAGTATTTGAAAAGGCCTTAAGGTCTATGACAAATAGCAAAGATGAAGGTGTAGTGCTTTATAATACTTCTAACGGATATATGGTTGCTACAAATTATGATAATGATTTTCATGAAAAAGTAAAACAACAAATTTTTAGTGATTCACCTGCTATCTCAGAGAATGCAAAAATAATAACAGTGGACGGAACTCGCTATTTATTAGCTTACAAAACGTCGGATTTCTTTGAATCTGTTTTGTATAAGTATGTACCCGAAGATGCTGTTTTTAAGACATTGGAAAAATACCGAGTATGGTTTTTTATTTTCACTGCATTGGCCATACTTGTAATAATGATATATTCAATATATGTTAAAAAATTCATTCATAAACCAATAAACAGACTTGTTTTGTCCTTTGAACAGGTAAAGAGAGGGAATCTTGATATAAACATTGAGCATGAAATTGATGATGAGTTTAGGTTCATATACAGAAATTTCAATTCAATGGTTAAGGAGTTAAAAACCCTAATTGATCAGTCATATAAACAGAAGATACTAGTACAAAGAGCTGAAATGAAACAGCTTCAATCTCAGATTAATCCTCATTTTCTTTATAATAGTTTCTTCATTCTCAATACTATGGCCAGAACCGAGGATTATGAAAATATCGAGAAATTTACCGAACAATTGGGCAGGTATTTTCAGTTTATAACACGAAGCGCAGCTGATGAAGTTCCTCTTGAAAAAGAAGTAGAACATGCAAGGGTTTATACCGAAATACAGGCTATGCGTTATTCAAACAGAATAAAAGCATATTTTGAG
This sequence comes from Clostridiaceae bacterium, assembly GCA_012519655.1. GTDB lineage: Bacteria > Bacillota > Clostridia > DSM-8532 > DSM-8532 > Thermoclostridium. The sequence continues at coordinate 19,795 of JAAYPS010000131.1, forward strand.
GAGCTGCCCGAAGAGTTTTGGGGTATAGTTGTTCCTAGGCTTATACTGCAACCCATAATTGAAAATGCATTTGAACATGGTTTAGGAATGGTAAAGAAAAATGGTATACTTACAGTGAGCTTTGAGAAATTACAGAATGGATTACACATTATTATCGAAAATAATGGAGAAATAATTGAAGATAAAGAAATGGAATTTCTTCGAAATAAATTGACTCTGAACGATAAAAAAGAAGAAGTTACTGCCATCTCAAATATACACCAGAGATTGCAATTAAAGTTTGGACATGAATATGGTTTAATTATCGAAAGAGGAGACAAGGGAGGGCTTAAGGTAATTATCTCCATCCCATACGAAAAGACTATGGTCTAATTTGCATTAGAAATACTAATATTAAGGCTTAAAGCCTTTGATATATAATCGTAATAATAATTAGTTGTATAATACTTGGTGAAATATTATTATATAAACACAACAAATTGCAAAGCAGAATTTAAAGTATGCGATAGGTAAATATTGCACCAAGTATATAAAAGGATAAAAGTATAACAGAAGGAAATTAGAAAGGCAAAGAAGGATGCTGCTATGTATACTCTATTAATTGTAGATGATGAAGCCATAATAGCTGATGGTTTATATGAAGTGTTCCAAAACCTGAACAGCCTTGAACTTGACGTTTACAAGGCTTATTCCGGTGATGAAGCTATGGAGCTACTAAAGAAGACTCGTATAGACATAGTACTTACAGATATACGTATGCCCGGAATGAGTGGACTGCAGCTTATGGAACATATTCAAAACCGATGGCCAAAGTGTAAAGTTATATTTTTAACCGGTTACAATGAATTTGATTACGTATATACTGCCATTCAATATGAAGGGGTAAGTTATATTCTAAAAACCGAAGGATATAACAAGGTAATTGAAGCAGTTGAAAATGCTGTTAATGATATTGAGAAGAGCTTCAAACTTGATGCACTTCTTCAGGAAGCCGAAAAACAGGCAGATACTACTAAGGAATTGTTACGTGGTATTTTTTTAAATGGTGTTCTTAAGGGAAGGTTCTATAAAAATGAAATCAACCAACTTCAGTTTGAAGAACTTGGAATAGAGCTTAGTTCTTTATCTGAGGTTATTATGCTTGTAGGCCGTTTGGACAATACCCCTAAAGGAATACCATACTCTGAGCTAACCAGGAGAATGTACAATATAAGCCTAATTGCAGATCAATACTTCTCATCCGTTAAATACATTCATTTCGCCGATGAAAATTCCTATTTGATATGGTTATTTCAGCCAAGTAATTTAGATGTTGTCAAGGCTGAGAATTGGGAAGAATCTCTTACATTTGTAAAAGGAACTATTGATTTAGTTCAAAAGGCTTGTATTGAGTCGCTGCAAATTTCTATATCCTTTGCATTAGATGACAGCCCAGCCGATTGGATGGACTTGCCAGACCGGTTTGACACATTGAAAATGGTCTTGAACTATAGGTTTGGTCATGATTCAGCCATGCTACTGGCCGGGCGTGGCGTGATTAAGGAGGGCTTAAAGCATATACAGGAAAAAGAAAATGAGAAATTATCAACAAACAGGCTTCAATTTGAATCTCTTGCTGAAGCACTGGAGTATGGAAAGAAGGAAGATTTTATTTCAACAATGGATCAATTAACGGCAAGTTTAAGAACGGTCAAAAGTATGCACAATATTGTAGCACTAGAACAGTATTCTTCAATTGCACTGGTGTTTTTATCCTACATTAATAGGTGGAACATCATAGAGAGGGTTGCATTTAAAATAGGGCTCCACAAGCTTATGAAAGCTAACGAGCATGATTCCTGGAGTGATGCTGTTGATTATTTATATGAGCTCGGATCAATTCTACTAGAAATTCAGGATCAGGAGAAAGAGAAAAGAACCCAGGATGTTATTGGTTTTATACAAAAACATATCAATGATAACATACGTATTCAAGATGAATTAACACTCATTCGCTTAGCGGATTTAGTTCACTTTAATCCTTCATATTTATCAAGGCTTTTTAAGCAGGAAGTGGGGATGAATATATCCGACTATATTAGTGATATTCGAGTGAAGAAAGCAAAGCAAATGCTGGAAAATCCGAATATGAAGGTAAACGCAGTGGCTGAAGCTCTTGGCTATGGTACTGCGACGAATTTCACACGTTTTTTTAAGAAGATGACAAATATGACCCCCCAAGAATATAGGGAATTTGCCAACAGTTAAGTTCCATTTCTATAATCTTATAGCAAATCGATGCCAGCAAAATTAACTCTACATATCTAAGTCCTAATTAATAAAGTACACGTCTTCACAACAGCAAAATTTTTATCCATATGAAAGTAAAGATATGAATTGAAAGTAAAGATATGAATATTGTTTAGCTTTCGGACTACGTTTATAATTTTTATACAACATTAAATTTAGTTTATGTAGGTAAAGAAGATAGAACAATAGAAAGGACGGGATAAAATGGTAGGCAAGAATAAATTGCGCAGAGAATTACCGCTGCATATATTGATTATTCCAGGCGTTATCCTAGTTTTTATCTTTCATTATATACCAATGTTCGGAATTATGATGGCATTTCAAAAGTTTGTGCCAGCAAAAGGTTTTTGGAATTCCGATTGGGTGGGTTTGGATAATTTTCGATATATTTTTAACATGCCCAACATCTGGAATGTAATGTGGAATACTGTGTATATTGCGGTTATGAAAATAGCAGCAAATTTAGTTGTCCCAATAGTTTTTGCATTACTACTAAATGAAGTAAGAAAAAACTCATTTAAAAGAACAATACAGACCATCATCTATTTTCCCCATTTCCTATCATGGGTTATATTGGGTGGAGTTTTAATAGATGTATTGTCGCCAACGAGTGGAATAATAAATCAATTTTTAGGTATTTTTGGAATTGACCCAATATATTTTTTGGGGAATGCAAAATGGTTCCCGTATACTTTGGTAATAACGAATACGTGGAAGGAGTTTGGATATAATACGATTGTTTATCTTGCGGCATTAACAGCAATAGATCCAACTCTATATGAAGCTGCAGTTGTTGATGGCGCAGGACGTTGGAAACAAACATGGCATATAACATTACCGGGGATTTTACCAATAGTTACATTAATGACTGTCTTAAGTTTAGGTAATGTTTTAAACGCAGGATTTGATCAGGTGTTTAATTTGTATAGCCCCTCTGTTTATAGCACGGGTGACGTTATTGACACGATGGTATATAGAATAGGTATGGTGGAGGCACAATTTAGTGTGTCTGCGGCAATAGGCTTGTTTAAGTCCGTAATCTCATTTGTTTTGGTAGTAATATCGAATAAACTTGCCAATAAATATGCCGGATATCGAGTATTTTAGTGGGAGGGAGGATTATAAATGCTAAATAGAACAAAAAGTGAAAAGGTATTTGCAATATTTAATTATTTAATATTATCATTTGCAGCATTTGCATGTTTGCTCCCGCTACTAAATGTACTTGCTATATCATTTAGTTCAAGTGCCGCAGCGGCTGCGGGATATGTAAAACTTTGGCCGGTGGATTTTACTTTAGCATCATACAAATATGCACTTGGTAAAAGTGAATTTATAAGATCTTTTTGGGTTTCAGTACGCAGGGTTATGATGGGATATGCTGTGAATATGATTATGACAATATCAGTTGCATATCCGCTTTCTAAAGAAAAAGATACTTTCAGAGCAAGAAATGTATATGCATGGTTTTTCATCATAACAATGATGTTTAGTGGTGGGTTAATACCTACATTTATGACAGTAAAATCTTTAGGTTTGCTGGATTCATTATGGGCATTGGTTCTACCTGGAGCTGTACCGATATTCAACGTAATCCTTTTAATGAACTTTTTTAGGGGTATTCCAAAAGAGATAGAAGAAGCAGCCTATATTGATGGTGCAACACATTGGACCACACTGTTTAGGATATATCTTCCATTGTCATTGCCTTCGTTGGCAACCATATCGTTGTTTGTACTGGTTGGACATTGGAATGGCTGGTTCGATGGCATGATATATATGAACAGACCTAGGAATTGGCCTTTACAGACATATTTAAGGACAATTCTTATTAGCCCAGACGTGACTAATTACCAGACTTCGTCGGAAGAATTGGCAGGTATGAGGCAAGTGTCGGAGCGTACGTTTAAAGCTGCGCAGGTGTTTTTAGCTGCAGCGCCGATACTGGCGGTATATCCCTTCTTACAGAAATATTTTATGAAGGGGCTTGTTGTTGGTAGTGTAAAAGGTTAATATTTGATTCATATATCACCTGAATCTTCTCAATTGATATTGTTTCTATGGGAGGATTCAGGTGTTTTGTTATATAACAAGCAGCATGATATAATAACCTCACAAGTGAAGTTATATATACTCCCATATCAAACTATTATTTGTGGTAAGGCTAAGGAGGAGAATTAATAATGATTGAAAAGGATGTAAAAACCGCTCAATACAACTGGGGTGACCTCGGAAATGGCTTTTATAAAAATCCGGTATTGAATGCTGATTATTCCGATCCGGATATAGTGCGTGTTAACGATGACTTTTATATGGTATGTTCCGAGTTTCACTATATGGGTATACCCGTATTACATTCAAAGGACTTGGTGAACTGGACCATTATTGGAAGAGTATACGACTCGTTAAAGCATGATCCCGTTTATGATACTATGAGCGCTTATGCAAAAGGAAGTTGGGCGCCAGCAATAAAGTATCATAATGGAACTTTTTACGTTTATTTTTGTACTCCTGATGAAGGTTTGTATATGAGTACTGCAAAGAATCCAGCAGGACCGTGGACTCCAGTATATGAAGTAGAACGTGTAACTGGTTGGGAAGACCCATGTCCATTCTGGGACGATGATGGAAATGCATATTTAGGGCACAGTACTGTAGGTGCTGGACCTATTATTATCCATAAATTGAGTGCCGATGGTAAGAAATTGCTTGATAATGGAACAATTGTTTATGTAGGTAAGATTGCAGAAGGAACAAAAATATATAAAAGAAATGGCTATTATTATCTCGTTATTCCAGAAGGTGGAGTACAAACAGGTTGGCAGACAGTGCTTCGCTCTAAAAGTATATATGGTCCATACGAGAAAAAAATTGTTTTGCAAACAGGCTCAACAAATATAAATGGACCTCATCAAGGCTCACTGATAGAGTTGGAGTCAGGCGAATCCTGGTTTATCCATTTTCAAGATGTAGGCACATTAGGCCGTGTATGTCATCTCCAACCTGTAACCTGGGTTAATGATTGGCCACTGATGGGATGTGACGGAGAACCTGTAAGTATTTACAGAAAACCAGATGTGGATACAGAGTACAAAAGATGCTTACCTCAGACCTCGGATGAGTTTAACAGCTCGGAACTTGGATTACAATGGCAGTGGAACCACAATCCAGTTAACGATAAATGGTCACTTACTGAAAAACCTGGATATCTGAGTCTTGAAGCATTGTATGCAGATAATATATTAAAGGCTAGAAACACATTGACTCAAAAACTCATGGGAAATAACGGTGAAATAACAGTTGAAATGAATATTGAAAATATGGCACCGGGTCAAATAGCAGGTTTGGCGTTTCTTGCAGGTAGAGAAGAAAATTGGATTGGTGTTGTGAAAGAAGGCGATTACTCCTTCATAAAGACCATTACAGGTGGAACTAGAACTCATGGTCCGAGAATAGGCGCTAATACTGTATGGTTCAGGACTGTAATAGATTTAGATGGAAATACAGAGTTCTATTTCAGTATTGATAATGATAGCTTTATCCAACTTGGTGGACCATGCAAATTACAATCGGGTTTTTGGAAAGGTGCAAGGATAGGGTTATTTAGTTATAATACCATTAAGGATGGAGGAAGGGTAGATTTTAACTGGTTCAGATATGAGGTACACTAAAGCCGCAATGGTTATTGACTATGTCAATAAAAACATAAATGGAGGAGAAAATATGGCAATTAAAAGACGTGACGTGGTAACGAGACACAATCCGAAAATTACAAAAATTAATCCATTTTATCCACTATCGGTTGGTAACGGTGAGTTTGCTTATACTGCAGATATTACCGGTATGCAGACATTTCCTGAGGTATATGCAGAAGGTATGCCCATATGTACACAATCCCATTGGGGCTGGCATACTGAGCCGGTAAACGAGAATAGAGAGAGTTTTTCGTTAGATGATATAGAACGAAAATTTTATGAAACTCATGGTAGAAAAGTTGGATATATAACAAGCGATAAGGAGCAGGAAGAAGTCTTTCATTGGTTAAGACAAAATCCCCATCGTCTTCATTTGGGACAGATTGGACTGGATATCAAGAAGCAAGATAATAGCACTGTAAGTATTGAGGATATTGAAAATCCTGAGCACTCACTTAATATGTGGAGTGGCATAATGAACAGTATTTTCGAAATTGAAGGAAACAAGATTACAACGCAAACTTGCTGCCACCCAAGCAATGATGTTTTAGCCTTTAAAGTTAACTCAGAGCTTTTTTCGAAAAGAAGGTTGAGCATTAAAATAAGTTTCCCATATGGATCTTCTGATAGAACGGCGGTAAATTGGAACAGTGAAAACAAGCACATTACCGAAGTAATTTCGCAAACCGATGATTTTATATACTTACGTCGAATCTTAGATAATGATGTGTACTTTGTCAAAGTATCTTTCACTAAAGGGGCAGAAGTTATTCAAACAGGCAAACACAGTTTTTCTATCAGCTCAAGATCAGATGAGCTGGAGGTTTCGAGTTGGTTTTCTCCAAAGGAAATAACAGCGGATATCCCTTCGTATTTAGATGTTGCCAATGAAAGTAAGAAACATTGGGAAGACTACTGGAGCAATGGTGGTATAATTGATTTTCATGGAAGCACTGACAAAAGAGCATACGAGCTGGAAAGAAGAATTATTCTCTCTTTGTATTTAATGGCGATTCAATGTGCAGGTTCTCTCCCACCGCAAGAGACTGGTCTTACATTCAATAGTTGGTATGGAAAGTTTCATCTTGAGATGCACTGGTGGCACGGCGTGCATTTCCCTATGTGGGGAAGAGGAGATTTGTTTGAAAAAAGTCTTTGGTGGTACGACTCTATTTTGGACAAAGCCAAAGAAGCAGCAAAGTATCAAGGGTATACAGGCGCAAGATGGCCGAAAATGACAGATCGTAGCGGAAATGACAGCCCCTCACCAATAGGACCTCTTTTAATATGGCAGCAGCCACACCCCATTTATTATGCAGAGTTATTGTATAGTGTTAATCCTTGTAGGGAGATACTTGAAAAGTACAAAGAAATTGTGTTTGAATCAGCAGAGTTTATGGCTTCATATGCACAATACGATGAAGAGAATAATAGATATGTTTTAGGCCCAGCACTAATACCTGCTCAGGAAAATCATGAGCCACAAATTACTATAAATCCGACTTTTGAATTGGAATATTGGGCATTTGGTTTAAGGACTGCGAATGAATGGAGAGTAAGACTTGGGCTTGAAATTAACGCCGAGTGGGCAAAAGTAGAGAAAGGATTAGCTGAACTACCTGTTGGCGACGGCGTTTACCTAGCTCATGAAAACTGTCCGGACACATATACTTTATATAACCGTGACCATCCTTCCATGGTTGGTGCACTGGGTATTCTTCCAGGGACCATGGTTGATAAAAATATAATGGCGAAAACATTGGATAAAATATTCGATAGCTGGCAATTTGATGAGGTTTGGGGATGGGATTTCCCAATGATGGCTATGACCGCTACACGGCTTGGGCGTCCTGATCTGGCTATAAAGTCACTTTTGCTTGACTCACCTAAAAATGAATATCTTGCAAATGGACACAATAAACAAGCTGATAGGGCGGATCTTCCTGTATACCTACCAGGAAATGGTGGTTTATTAACTGCTATTGCAATGATGACAGTCGGGTGGAAAGGCTGTACCGACCAGTTGCCAGGGTTCCCAAAGGATGGAACATGGAAAGTCCAATGGGAGAATCTTAATCCGATGTTGTAGTATTATTCTAAACATACAAGCATTACTGTTAAGGCAGGCATAAAGTAATGAATTAATAAAGCGGCAGATGCTAATAAATTTCGGTTAAGAAAGTTTGTAATCTGCTGCTTTTTTGATTGATATATAAACAAGTAAAAAAATGAATTGAAAGTAAAGATATGAATATTGTAATGGTTTCTCGGGGTTAATATAATTGTAAGCATGAGATCTCAAATATTAATTTGTATTGGAGGATAATTATGAAAAATGCTATAAAAAGATTTTCAACCTTAGCATTGGTTATTATGATTGTATTGTCATTGACAGCTTGTGGACAAAATGGAAAAACCCCAACGGTAGAACCAACAACAGCACCAACAGCAGGGGCAGATTCAGATGATCTACTTGCAAAATACGATCCTGCAATTGATATGACAGCTTGGAGATTCCTAAACAATGGAATTCAATTTGCAGAAGGCGATGACATTGAAAACAATGTTTGGATCGATTATTACAGAGAAGTATTTGGCATTAACTTGACATACGATTGGGTTGTTCCTGAGGAGCAATATGAGCAAAAAATGAATATTGCTGTTGCATCAGGTGATCTACCCGATTTAATGTGGCTGAATAATAAAAACTTAATCGACCTTGCTGAAAATGATTTACTATATGATTTAACTGAGCTTTATGAAACAAGAACATCAGATTTTACAAAGAGTATCCTTGAACAGGATATCACCAGTTTTAATACAGCAAAAATAGGTGGAAAACTTATGGCAATTCCCCATACAGGATCAGCTATAGATTCACTTCAAATCCTATATATTAGAACAGATTGGCTTGAAAACTTGAATTTAGAAATGCCTACAACAATGCAAGAATTACTTGCTGTAGCAGAGGCTTTCACAAATGATGATCCTGATCAGAATGGTCAAGATGATACCTATGGTTTGGGATTAACGAAAAATTTCATTAAGGACAACCACTTTGGAGCTACAGGATTTTTCGCAGGATATCATGGTTATGTTAGAAGATGGATTGATGACGGTAATGGTGGTGTTGTATATGGCAGCATTCAACCTGAGATAAAAGAAGGTTTATTGGAACTACAGAGAATGTACGCAGAAGGCCAAATAGATCCTGAGTTTGGTGTAAAGGATAGAAATAAAGTACAAGAGGCAATAGCTTCTGGAAAATTAGGTATTATGTACGGTGGAATGTCTACACCTGGTGCAATTCTTAAGTTCAATGTTGTTAACGATCCCAATGCTAAATGGGAAGCAATTGAATTAGTTTCCATAGACAATGAAACTGCAATGCCTATTACAAAAATGCCTGTAACAAGGTACTATGGTGTAAACAAGAACTTTAAACATCCTGAAGCAATCATGAAACTGGTTGAAGCTGGTTCTGCTGGATACGCACGTGACAATAAAGATACTGCAGACGAATGGCAAGATAAGCTTTCCCACGTAGATGGTATTGCTGTATGGCAGTATCAAGTGATTGGATATGAGCCTGCTAAGAAAAACCTAATTGCTCACCATAACGTAGTTGAAGCTCTTGAAACAGGAGATACTTCTAACCTAAATCTTGAAGAACAAGGTTACTACGACAGAATAAAACTCTATGAAGCCGGTGACAGAGAACACTACGGTGATGCTCATATATTTGGAACTCCAAGTAGCTTCGATATAATTGACAGGTATGTACAATCAGAAGACTATCTGTATGATAAATTCTATGGTTCACCAACAGCTACCATGGTTGAAAGAAATGCAACTCTTCAAGCTATGGAAGAAGAAGTATTTACAAACATAATAATGGGCGCACCAATAGATACATTCGATAAATTTGTAGAAGACTGGAAGAATCTTGGTGGAGATGATATTACTAAGGAGCTAAACGAATGGTATAAATCTTCGAAATAAAATTGAAGCATTATAATAACGCTGTGCACATCAAGTAGACGGGAAATAAATTTCAATAGCGTTATACAATGTACCAAGAGCTTTTCGTTAAAAGTTATGAAAACCGTCATTTCTATATATAGGGGTGACGGTTTTTCTGTGGGCATTTTGCAATGTTATAGCATCACAAAAACCCTGCATGGGTTTGTTGTAATATATTGCACACCAAATTTTATGTTAAGGTTACTAAACCTAAAACTTTGTTCAATATTTATTTACATATTGCTCAAATAGTTTATATTAGCATGTTTTAATAATACGCCACACAAAGCGATATGATTATTTCCACCGAACGACTTGTACGACAAGGTGGATAATGGTAGAATATATTAAAAGAAAAATTTAATATTGTCCATAGAGAAAAATAGATAGAATTATACATAAATAGGCTGACATAGAACAGCCAATAGGAGGAACAATGGTTAAGTCAAGCCTGTTGAGGCGGTGTGCTGAAGTTTTAGCAGCACTCATAATTGTAGTTTCAACAGTAGTTTATGCTTCAGTTGGTATTAAAAATGCCGGCAATAACTCATCGATGCTTGCAGCGGCTAATATGGCAGATATAACACAGGAAGACACAGGTAACCTAACGGCTGCAGATAATTTAGTCACCTTTTCTCAGGATGATTCTTTAAACGATTCAAATATTAACACACAGGCACAAGTTAAAAATGAAATACCTGTGGTTTCTCGTGGTAATTCAATAAAAGATGATACACAAGATAATAATGCATCTACCCAATCCAATATTGGGACTGAGCAATCTAATATCGAGGCTGAACAAGCTGATATTGAAATTGCGTCAACCACTGAAGATGAACTTTCCATACAAGTTGAACAGCAGGAGCAAATGGAGCCTGTGACTAAATATGTTGTAGCTGATGTTATTAATGTTAGAAGTGCACCTGGGGCAGAAAATGAAAAGCTTGCTGAATTAGTATTGGGCGACAGCGTTCAAGTTTTACAGCAGCATGATGAATGGTTGGAAATAATTATTGAGGACAACGTTAAGGGTTATATATTTGCGGAATTTGTCGCTGATACAATGCCCGTATATAAATACGTTAGCATAGATACACTTAATATTCGAAAGGGCGCAGGTTCTGATACGGATAAAATTGGTACATTGAAAAAAGGAGAACGTATTAAGGTCATAGGCAACGCAGACAAGTGGTCAAAAATCATTACCCCGGATAATGCAGAAGGTTATGTTTATACAGAATATATAGCTGATACCCCTCCACCAGTGTACAAATATATCAATGCAGAGGCTCTAAACATCCGCAAAAGCTCAAGTTCAAGCTCTGAGAAGTTAGGTACTATAGCGTATGGTAATAGAGTCCAAGTTTTTGAAGAAAGTGGGAAATATATAAGGATTTTAACTAAGGATGGAATTGAAGGTTATGTACTAAAGGAGCATGTAGTAAGTCAAAGTTCTTTACCATCACGTTCATCCTCAAACCAAAGCTATAATTCTGAGCTATCTTCAAAAATAATTGAATATGCTAAGACATTTGTAGGAGTCCCATATGTATACGGTGGTTCCACCCCAAACGGATTTGATTGTTCAGGATTTACAAAGTATGTGTTAAATCACTTTAACATTAAAGCTCCAAGATCAGCACATGAGTACTCAAGTGCTGGAACAAGCATATCAAGAACTGATATGAAACCCGGCGATGTAATTATGTTTGATCGCTATAATAATTATAGAATTGGTCATGTTGGCATTTACCTTGGAAACGATAAGTTTATTCACGCATCTTCAAGCAAGGGGAAGGTTGTAATAGCAACTTTATCAAAGTATAGCGGAAATATTATGGGTATCCGCAGGTTCGCAAAATAGAAATATTTACTGGATATTATAGAGGCTGAATAGTACCTTCTTTTAGAATATAGGTTTGTGATATGTTTTTTTCGGATATTTCTAAAGCCTCTTCACAGATAGTAATTTTTACTCTTGGATAAATAGTATTACGAACTATTAAAGCACCGTCTCCAGGTGTCTTCAAATAATTAACCACGTTTAGACATTCATATTCGAGGTTTTTTATATCTTTTTGCAGAAGAAAAATTTCTTCACGTAATTTTGCTACTGCATCCGCATTAGTTTTAGTATCTAGATTCCCTGATCTTTGCTTATTTTTACATTTTGCAAGTTGTTTCTTTTTTTGTTTTAGTTCAGAGGTCATTTCATCCAGGGTATTTTGCATGGCGAACCTGTCAAACCCTCTAATGTTGATTAATGTTCTCATTTCCATACGATTACCAACATCAGCACTATCAACGCTTATATCCGCATCAATTAATCCACCAGCTATTTGTCCTTTTATTGACTCTACTATAACCCGTTTTGCTCGTATATATGCATTTCTAGCATAAAAACCAATAAACACTGTTCCTTCACAATGAACTTCTACATCTGAAAGGTATTTAACATAAAGGTTCTTTTTACATATTATTTTGGTTTTATTTTTACCTGCTACACCGCCGCGAATATATATATTGCCTTTTGCACTTTCGATTTTACTTGCACCACCAACACCATATATACCGCTTATTTCTATATCATCCCGTGCCTTTACACTAAAATTCTCTTCAATAGTTCCTTTTATATTGACATACCCATTAAAATCTATATTTCCAATATTAAAATCCACATCTCCTTTAACTTCCATTACATCATAAACAGCAATACTGTCTCCAACATAGTTGACAGCCCCATTTTTTAGTGAGTACAAAACATCTTTATCACCTTCTCTTACTTGTTCAACCGATCTTCGATCGAAGATTAGAGGATGGGAAAGGCCTTTAATAGGAGCTATGATATTGCCGTGAACATCCATACCTGGAGTACCTGGTGTCGGGTCGGTTCTTTCTCCTAGCCAATCTCCAACTTTTACATGATGAATTAAACTTAACTCGTAATGATTAACCTTATCATTTTCTATTAGTTTAGGTTTGGGACTTTCGATTTCATACATTTTAATTTGCGAATCCTGTCCATGAACAGGAGGATCGCCTTTGGCAATGAGTATTGGAGTATTAAAGGGCAGTTCACCACGGAACGCATCCTGTATAATACCGTAATTGATATCTGCTTCTTTAATAGCAATTTTGATAACATCAACAAGCTTGGAGCGTTCTTCACCTTCCAATTCATTATATTGTAATATCATATAAGCCTCTAGTGCATCATTAGTAACATAAACTTTGATCATTTCATTACACCCAATACATTGCTGTTTAATTTACATAATATTGTTATCTATAAATTATATCGGCATTTTTCAATATTAAATAAGAAGTTTCACACCACCAAGCCAAATCACTTAGAATTATATAATCAATAGATTTCGCATAATCTCTATATGTTATTGTCATGTTCCCTAATAAAAATGGGAGACAATATGTCTCCCATTTTAGTTGATGATTCTAACAGTTGTTATTCATCAGATAAAGTTTTAATATCGCAATGATTGCTATCTATTCTGTTATTTCGATTTTATCGATTTCGCCATATTTAATACTATCTTTTACAAGTGTACCCTGAATAATCGTGCTATCGGCTGTGAATGATCCGGGGCTTACCACACGTGCGTAATACACCATTGGATCCTTATTTTTGGCATCTCTATAAACATTAAATGTTATCTTTTGACCATCAGTATTTCTAAACCACCATATGCCGCCCATATCACGGTTGATACCAGCCTGGTATGGGTTCTCAATTGGCTTTAGACCTGATGGAGCATAATCTGTAATTTCATAGTGGGTGTCCATTGCGGTCGGTGCAATATCCCACTCTAGCACAACTTTCACAATTTCATTCTGCTTGAATGTGGTTTTTTCAGTTCCTGTTGCATAATCGTAGTATTTGCGTTTAATCATTAAGTTGTTATCGGCTTCAACCCCGGACACTGGTGGAGCTTTGAATACAGATACAACGGTTGCATCACCTGATACCTTTGTAATTTTTAATTGGTCAAGCATCGTTGAAGGTACGGTGACAGTAACTGAACCCCCATTGGCTATTTTCTCATCGTAAGTATTAGCATCATACTCATAACTGAACGCTACATCGGTAGCAGGCAGTTTATCGAATTCTTCGATAATAACTAATAGCTTTTCAACATTTATTAATACCTTTCGTGAATAGTTGTTAGTAATATATTGATACAAACCTTCTTTGTCAGGAGTATCAAGTCTTGATGCAAGTATTGCAGTAAGGGCTGTTTCCTTAAGTATTGTATCTGTATCATCCGAATTATTTACACGTATATAAGGTTTTTTGTCTTCCAAAACAGGTACAATTTCATTATCATAAATGCTTTGAGCCATTACAGTTTCACCAATCGCATCAAAAGCAAGAGCAAGGTAGACCTTATCGGTAAGTGTAAGGTTATTTACTCCAGCTGCCTCTTTTAAGTCAAGTAGTACGGGCTCTCCCATAACTGCAAGACCATACAATGCTTGTGCATTTACTCTACCCGGTTCTGTTAAAATGAGTGAATAGAAATAATTCTTTAAGCGTTCAGAACCAGCTTGGTCTTTCAATAGTGTGGATAGCAACGCTGATAATTCAACATCACTTTCAGAATAAGGAAGAATCCCATAGCCACCATCTTCCCTTTGATACTGATTTAGCTCGATATCAATGGTTTCAAATGGTTTTACTCTATCAGGAGAGATCTTATCCAACAGTTCATTAGCGTGGTAAGAAACATACTTTTGGTCAAGTCTACTGCCGCTGCTATAAGCTAAATTATATAGTGCTGGTAGAAGTTTACCACGACCTGTATCGGTGAAAATCAAAGTAGTAAGACCAGCCTGACCACCGGTTAAATCCATATTTACTTTAAGTGTGTCGTATATAGCAGTTTCTATCTCATGGTAAGTATTTAACACTTGTATGGTTCTTCTTATGCCATCAGATAATCCACTTTCACTAATTGCTTTTATTTCAATATCATAAACTCCTAAATCAAGTTCCCAAAGCGGAATATTTGTACGCTCAAAGGCTTTGCCTTCAGCAGTCTGGACAAAGTCGGGTTTTTGGACACAAGTAATTTGGTAATTGATTGTTTCGCCTTCTTTTAAGTCATTTCCATAACTTGACACCCCAATGTATGGGAGGTCGTCTTTCAAGTAAGTTGTGTTCATACTATCATTAATAAAGAATGGTAAAGTAACTTTTAATGCTGCCTCGGCTGTTCCACCGAATAAATCTGATGATATTCCGGCAAGCGTTACGTGCCATGATGTGACGTTATCCGGTAGTTTAAATGACAATGAACCTGTTCCATCTTCTTTTAAAGCTATTGTCTTAAATAGTGCAGTGTCCCTAAAATCGCTTCTTACTTGAACCTTACTCATCGCGGCAGTATCAGCGGGTGTTGCTTCATTAAAGCTAACCTGCATATCTGATTTAGCAATCTCTTGTATTCCACCATCGGCACTTCTTCCACCACCAGCAACTGCATCATCTAATGAGTAGTGAGAGCCCATTTGATGAGAGGAATATGAGTATCCGAGCCCACTGCTAAGCCATTGATAAAGATTACCTAAAACATCAACATAATAATTTGATATCTCAAGCATGGCTTCATCCATAATTGCAAGGTTTATGCGTGCAGGTACTGGATTTTTGTTTTCATCCACTGCTGTAATGTTTATTGTAACTATATCTCCTGGACGATAGGCTTCTTTATCTGCTTTCATTTCAATATCTATTTTTTTCTCATCAGTATTATATCTGATATTTCGAGAACCAGCCTTTATATAACTATTACCATTAAAATAAACGGCTGTTACGTAGAAGTTTGGCACTTTATCTGCATCAAAGCTGGTTTTGTATTCAGAGCTGTTTTGAACCTTATAATGTGTAATTCCATTTTGCGCTTCAATAAACAAGACGGATTCTGCGTCGACATCTTTTTCATTATTTTTAAGGGTAACCGTTACTTCATCACCAGTACGATATTTATCTTTATCCGATTCAAGATGATACCAGTCGTACTCGTCATCCATATCAATATAATGACGGCTTGATAAGTAAACCTCTCGAGTCATTATTCTGCCATTTCCGTCATACCATATTAACTCAGCAGTATAATATCCAATAGTTGGATCTTTGAGATCGAACACTTGTGAAGCAACACCATTTTCATCAGTCTTGAATGAAAACCCTTTTACATTTTCGGTACGTTCTTCATAACGATAGCGTTTTCTGACTACCTTATTGATATAGTCATATTCTTCGCCATCTTCAATCTTTTCATAGTAGTGATAAATAATGGAACCTGAAATTTTCTTAAAGGCAACAGGTTCGCCTAAGAAATCTTCTACATATTCTTCGTTTTTTTCTGGATTATTAATCTTATCAAGATTTATTTTATTAAGCTTAGCTTCCAAGGTTGTTATTCCGTCTTTATCGGTTGAAGAAGTAAACGTCGCGTTGATATCATTTATAAATACACGCACATATTCACTGCCATGAATCATTCCACTTTCCGGTAGGGAAGCAGTTGCATTTAGATATACCCTGCGTTCACCTTGAGCGGTATTATCACTGGTGGTTGCTTTGAACGGAATAGTTATATTCCCATTAGTACCAGCATTTTCAGTTGCGCTTTTGTTTTCAAAAGGATAACCACCTAAGCTATATGAAACATCAAGGAATGGAAGTGGTGTACCATCGAAAAATGCCGGAGTTATGGTAAAGTTTACAGTTTCCCCAAGAAATATAGCATTTTTATCCTTTTCAACAGTCATTTTGTATGCAGGTTTAACATAATTTTCAACACTTATATAGTGGCTATTGATAATATTATCACCGGATTTTATCGTAATTTGATAGCCGCCGGGGGATAACTGTGGTAGTTTAAAATCACCTTCGAAAAAGCCATCATTCGTGGATACTTTTACTGAAACCAGGGGTTTTTGGATACTTGGGAGATAAAAGCTTAATATTTTGGGTCCAGGCATTCCCCAGTAGTTTCCTTGTGCAATTTCTACTGTAATTTCCTCAGGTGCTGTTGCGTCTTCACGATCCCTTAAGTATCCCCAAAAATGGACTTGATCGTCGGGTTTATAAAGATTTCTGTCTGTTTGGAAATACCGCCAGTAATCTCTTTGGGAGTAGTAGTTATCATAGTATGTTCTATATATATTATTAATTAATATCAGTTCATCGGCGCCCTTGTTGATTGTGAAGTAATTAAGCTTATAAACGCCCATTTCGTCGGGTTCATCTACTATCGTCTCAAAAGTAACGATGCCAGCTTCATTGGTTGTATAGGTTTTGTTTTCATCACTAATCGCCACTTTCGCACCTTCCACAGGTTTTCCTGTTAGCAAGTTGTTTATCCAGAAAAGAGTCTGCGTATCGCTTTGTGTAAAGTATGCAGATATGTCTGTTACTTGTATAAGAGCTTGTGTAGTAAGCCCGTTGTAAGTGCTTTCGACAATATAAAAACCTTTTTGCAGGACTTCAGGTACTGATAAATAGCGTTGTTGCCATTGTGTCATATCAAAGGTTTGCTCAAAGGATAAAACTCTTGAAAGGCTCTTAGTATCAATTAAGCCATCCTCAATATTTGAATATGCCCAATAAGGTCTTTCATATATTGATTTTACAGCATCGATAAAGTCGTCCGAACTGTCAAACTTGTAAATTGAAGTGTTGACAACAGCTTGCGCTATGTTGCGATCGGCAGAGTATATGTTTATTGGTAACAAAGGTGCGTCATTAGTAGAGAACTCTATCATTGAATATCCAAATGACAGACTTCCCTTGTAAACAGTTTCTTTGATGTCTTCAGGCGCTGTTTCAAATGCAAAAACATAATCTTTATCAAGCTTTTGCTTAGTACCATTGAGCGGCAAGCCCTTTTTAATTTTAATTGTATATACTGTTCCGGGTTCAAGTTTTTTTGGAATGAAAACAGCAGTGTAGCCATTGGTTTCAAAACGTCCTGCCACATGGGGTGATATTTCAAAATATTTATCAACATTCCCAAAGTCTTTATGGCTAAAATAAATTTCTATTCCACTGTTTACAGGCACATAATTTGACTGATGTCCAGGTAATGTGCCTAAAATTGAAAAACCTCTCTGTGTCTGAAATGTCCAAGATACAGTTTCGTTTTCTTGTGTAGTCAATACAAATGTGTAAAGATTGTTTTCTTCAAATTCTTTTTCGGGACTTACAAGAAATTCTTTTTCGCTGCTTTTGGTGATTTCTATCTGCATATCACCAAGAAGCCTTAACATTTCGCTTATTTCTTCTTGACTAAAATCATCTTTTGTTTTCAAGATAAAATCAGTGTCAACTCCTATACCAGAGGCGTCGGTAGAAATGGGTGTTAGCATAAAGCCATTTCTGTATTCTTCGGCATATGCAGTAGTTATCGGGTTGGTAACCCAGAATACTGCGGTAATAAGAGTGAGTGCAAGTACTATTGCAATTAATTTTCTCATTTAATTTACCCCCTTAAGTCAATAATATTTCATCAAAAGATCCATAAGAGCCCTGCCGTAGAGTCAATCTATGGTCGGGTTTAAATACCTGCCGCGCTATTTTACCGCTTTTGCTTAGTTGTTGCTCCAACTCTCCTAAAAGAGGCATTTGATAAAATATTCGTAGTACACTCAATATTCTTTTACTGTACTTACATTATATTGACGGTCATGATATGCAAATAGTTCCACATACTTTTCAAGGAATGTGGAGTGTATGCTAATGTTGTATTGGTCATAGCATATCTGTATTATTCAAAACCTTATTCTTAGTGTATAATAGGGTCATAATACAATTTGACTGAGGATATGGAACGCTAATTTGAAATTGATGCTAAGGAGTGTGAAGCTTGAGAGTAACATTAAAAGATATTGCAGATAAATTGAATTTGTCTGTTAATACCGTTTCACGTGGGCTACGAGATATGCCGGATGTTGCTGAAGAAACAAAAGAATTAATTCGGCAAACAGCTAAACATTTAGGATATCGAAAAAATTTGGCGGCAAGCAGGTTAAGAACTAACCGTTCATATATAATAGGCGTTGTAGTGACAGATTATAGTAATCCAGCTATGAGTAAAATCATTAACGGGGTAGAATCGGTGGGTAAGCGTGCTGGATATACTATTATGACTGGAGCTAGCAATGAAAATGCAATTGATGAAGAAAACTGTGTAAATAGAATGCTTGAGCAAGGGGTGGATGGCTTAATCATAATCCCTACCCTATTAAATGTTTCACTATTAGAAAAAATTGATGATACCAATGTACCCTATGTATTGGCAGTCCGAAAGTATGACGGATATTCTTGTAATACAATTTATTGTGATGATGTTTATGGAGCTGATTTAGTTGCAGAGAAGCTATACCAGTGTGGACACAGGAGTTTTTTGTATGTCTCTGGTCTGAAGCATATTTCGTCGGATAAAGAACGCTTAATTGGCTTTACTAACCGTCTTAAAAGCCATGGTATCCCTAATAGTTCTATGCATGTATTACAGAGCAATGGGAGCCGTATTGATGCTTATAATGTAACTAATAATTGGTTAATGAAGCATTCAAAGAAGATGGAACTTCCTGTTTCTGCAATATTTGCGTTTTCTGATTATGCGGCATGTGGAGTTTACATGGCTTTAAAAGAACATGGATACAGAATACCGCAGGATGTGTCAATTGTAGGCTATGACAATAATGAATTTTCAACAATACTTGATCCGGCACTTAGCACGGTAGACAACCACTTCTATGAAATTGGTCAAAGTGCAGCTAAACGGGTGCTTGTAATGCTTGAACAACCAAAAGAAATATGGCAACAAAACCCTGAGCAAATTACCACAACTCCTAACTTAGTTTGGAGAAATTCTGTAAGTACTCCTAATAAAGCTTTAAGTACATAAAAAGTAAATGCCACACAAAAGAATTAATAAACTTTTATGTGGCATTGTATTTTATTCTTCACTGTAATTGAATACAGAACATGTTTATATTGTAATGTCAATAAGTCTTTAGTTTAGTACTTATAGCGAATAACATTCCAGCTGTGTTTTGGTAGAATAATTTCATCTGATGGAGTCTTAGTTTCTGGCATAACCCTATTAGGATTATCTGCGGTATTGTATGCCTTAAGGTCATCGCTGTTCATGATTATATGCTCAATAATTTCAAGCTCACCATACCCTGTAATGTCTATATCAAGCTCTACTTCATCATCGAGGGATCTGTTTACCGCAAACACCGTTAACTCACGACTTTCCTCATTTGCTATAGTGATTGCTTCAACATATGGCGCATTACCATATTTATCTGTTTCATAGGTATCACATTTTACAACTGTTTGCAGACTTACTCCTCTTCCAAATTGAGAAGTATGCATAAAGGGATAGAAAATGGTTTGTACCCATGACCTACCACCTGTTTCTGTCATAATTGGTGCAATTACGTTAACAAGCTGTGCCAAACATGCCATTTTTACCCTATCGGCATGACGTAGTAAAGTGATTAGAAGACAACCAACTACCAGCGCATCCTCCAAGTTATAAATATCCTCAAGTTGTGGTGGTGCAACAGTCCATTTTTCGATCTTTTTGTCCTGCTCATTAGAATGGAACCATACATTCCATTCATCGAAGGAGAGATACATAGTCTTGGTTGAACGTTTGCGATGTTTAACAACATCACAGATTGCTACAACTGTCTTTATGAATTGATCCATATCCAGTGAGCAAGCAAGATATTCTTCTGTATTATTGTCTCTATTTCCATAATAATTATGAAGGGAAATGTAGTCCACGTACTCATATGTGTGATCCAGGACGGTCTCTTCCCATGAAATAAATGTTTTCATTTCTGAATTTGAGCTACCACATACAACCAGCTCAATGGAAGGATCAACTAATTTCATAACCTTGGCTGTCTCTGCAGCTAAGCGTCCATATTCCTGTGCTGTTTTGTGACCGATTTGCCAAGGTCCATCCATCTCATTGCCTAGACACCAATACTTAACACCGAAAGGCTTTTCAAAACCATTCTTACGTCTGAGATCGCTATACTGTGTCCCACCAGGGAAATTACAGTACTCAATAAAGTTTTTTGCATCCTCAACGCCTCTGGTACCAAGATTTACTGCGAGCATTAATTCAGTTTCCGCACGTTTTGTCCATTCTTGAAATTCATCGATTCCCACAGTGTTAGGCTCAATAGTTTGCCAAGCGAGTTCAAGTTGCCTGGGTCTTTCCTCTTGTTTACCCGTTCCGTCCTCCCAGCGATAACCCGAAACAAAATTACCACCAGGATAGCGCACTACAGGTACACCTAGTTTTTTAACCAGATCGATTACATCTGTACGAAACCCCATATCATCTGCGCAGGGATGATCAGGATCGTAGATTCCACCATAAACTGCCCTACCAAGGTGCTCAACAAATGAGCCATAGATTCGACGGTCAATTTCTCCAATTGGAAATCTTTTGTCCGAATAAATACTTGCTTTCACTATGCTTTCCTCCAATTCCCCTACTATTATTAAAACCAGTGAGCTATTCGGTAAATATCGCTTACATGGCTTCTACTACAAAATGTACGGTTATTTATTAATAATACTTACATTAACGATAATATCATATATTAAGTTACATTTCCATGATAAAATTGATTTTATATAATCTATATACACTAAAGCTAAACGAAAGAACTTAACCGACGCCATTGTAAAGATTTCAAAAGAAACAATTAGGACTCTTATGTTAACTAAATAATGGATTTTGCCGAAATTAATCTAAATGAAGTGATTAAGTTTCGTTTTCTGTTATTCACCCTTACATTATTCGCTGGATTCAATAAACATATCTATAAATTGTAGAAAGAGGGTAAATATAATCTGACTATTGGGTAATTAGTTTTACTCGCGACAGAAAGGTTTAGGTGGTTTGGATGAGGATGAGAAGTATAAGTTCAAGAATTATTTTGTCATTCGGATTATTACTTTTAATAGTTTGTTTAGGGTTTGGAGTGGTATCATATTTTGCCTCTTCAAACTCTTTAACTAAAGTGCTTAATGATACAATGCCCAAATTTGCAGTAGAAGCCTCTTTAACAATCGAGGACAGCATACAGAATCAATTGAACATATTGGACATTGTGGCTTCGTCGGAGAGTATGAAGGCATTAATAGAGTCGGATGGTAATTATTCTGATATAGTACCCATACTATCGAATGAAACAAAAAGAGCAGGACATCAGAAAATGGTATTCATAGATAAAAGTGGGAAAGCTATAACCGATCGCGGAGAGAGCTCTGACATGAAGCATAATATCCTTTATAAGACAGCATTTTCGGGGAAGAGTACCGTATCAGAACCTTTGTTTGATGAAGATGGAAGTGGGATTGTTATGGCTTATGCTGTACCAGTAGTAGTGGATAATGATGTTCTCGGTGTGATGATGGCTATAAGAGATGGACTGGAATTGAGCGAATTTGCTAAAAGAATTCAATTTGGTGAAACAACTGAAGCCTTTATTATAAATAATCAAGGTCGAACCATTGCCCATGCAAATACCGAGTTGTTGAAGGACATCATCACAGCTGGAACAACTGATGCTATAACCACGGCCTCTCTTTTAATTACGTCAGAAACCGCAAGAAAGGTTGACGCAGTTACTTCTGCAACGCTCGAACAAGCTGGAACTGATGGAGATTTGGGATTTGATAATTTTACCGAGGTTCAGAAAAAAATGATGGAGGGCACAACGGGTTTCGAAGAATACAAGTACAAAGGTATTAAAAAAATGGTAGGCTTTGCACCAATCCCCAATTACGGCTGGTCTATAGCAGTTGCCGTCGATAGGGATGAGATGATGTCTGAGTTATCCAATCTACAAATGGTAGTGATTATTATATCTGCTCTGTTCCTGGTTGTAGGATTTTTGGTATCTTTCCTAATAGGAAAAAATATTTCGAAACCTGTAACCGAATTGACCAACCAGTGTATAACAATAGCTGAAGGTGATTTCACCACTAATATGAACGATAAGTATTCTAATAGAAGTGATGAAATAGGTGAATTGGCAAGAGGCTTTAAGAAAATAAATGAAAATGTATCAAAGATTATTGAAAATGTTATATCTGAGGCAAAAAGCGTAGATAATTCGATTTTATTTGCAAGTGATAGTATGTCCAAACTGACAGATGAAATCCATGTGATATCGTCCATTACACAGGACTTATCTGCAAAAATTGAAGAAACCTCTGCTATGACCGAAGAAATGAATGCTACTACAACACAAATTGAAACTGCTATAGATACTATTGCTACAAAGGCTCAACAAGGTGCGGTATCGGCTGGTGAAATCAGTAAAAGAGCTAATGAATTACGAAATAGTGCTAAAGAATCAAAAGAAAGTGCACATGATATTAGTATGAATAATGCCGTAAGATTAAGAGAAGCCATTGAAAAGGCAAAGGCAGTGGAGAGAATAAGTATTTTATCAGATGCAATTTTGGAGATTGCCTCCCGTACAAATCTACTTTCATTAAACGCTACAATTGAGGCAGCACAAGCAGGGGATGCAGGTAGAGGATTTGCAGTTGTTGCTGAAGAAATCAGAAACCTGGCCGAGAACTCAAGAAAATCTGCAGCAGAGATACAAGAAGTTACGCAACAGGTTTTCGAATCGGTACATAATCTATCTGAATGTTCAGAGGAAGTTCTGGATTTTATCGAATATAAGGTTTCAAAAGACTATGATATGCTTGCTGAAACAGGAGAATTATACAATAACGATGCTCGCATGATAGATGACATGGTATCGGATTTCAGCGCAACATCTGAGGAGCTATACTCATCTGTGCAAAGCATAATGAGTGCAATAAGTGAGGTTGCAGAGGCTGCAGTTGAAGGAGCCACCGAAACAGCTGATATTGCGTATGAAACAAATATTGTTGTAGCTAAAGCCGATGAAGTTTTAGAACAAGCAAAGGTAGTAAGAGATAGTGCAAGTAAGCTTTTAGAAACTGTAGCACTTTTTAAGGTGTAGAACGCCTATTATAGCTCAATAGTGTAGTGCGTGATCATACGGCGGTACATAAAAAAGTGGACCAGAATTGTTAAAATGTTCACAATTGTTGTTACAAGGTATGGACACCAAAAACTTTGAATGATAAAATAATAGAAAATTTAAACTTAGATAAAAATATATATATCTGGAGGATTGAAAATGAGCAGAGTGTATAATTTTTCCGCAGGACCCTCAGCGCTACCTGTAGAGGTTCTGGAAATAGCAAGGGATGAAATGCTTGATTGGCATGGCAGCGGAATGTCAGTTATGGAAATGAGTCATCGTTCTAAATGGTATGATGATATAATTAAGAAAGCAGAAGCAGATTTGAGGGAGCTTATGAATATCCCTTCAAATTACAAGGTTCTTTTCTTACAGGGTGGAGCATACACTCAGTTCGCAATGGTTCCTATGAACCTGATGAAAAAGGGTAAAGCTGATTATGTAAATACTGGAGCATGGTCAAAAAAGGCAATAAGTGAAGCAAGAAAATATGGAAAGATAAATGTAGTGGCTTCATCTGAGGATGAAACATTTACCTACATTCCTGAGCTTAACCCAGATACATTTAGTTTAGACGCAGACTACTTTTACATCACAACTAACAACACTATATATGGAACACGATATACAAAACTTCCCGAGACAGGAAATGTTCCTCTCGTTGCAGATATGTCATCCAACATACTCTCAGAGGTATATGATGTATCAAAATTTGGGTTAATATTTGCAGGTGCTCAGAAAAATATGGGCCCAGCAGGGGTTGTGGCTGTCATAATTCGAGAAGATCTGATTTCTGATACTGCACTTGAAGTTCCTACAATGCTACAATACAAGGTTCAAGCTGAGAACGGCTCATTGTTCAATACACCACCTTGCTATAGCATTTATATTTGTGGACTAGTTTATGAATGGCTTAAAAAACTCGGTGGAATACCCGCAATGCAAAAAATCAATGAAGAAAAAGCTGCTATGCTATATGATTTTCTTGACAACTCTAGTATGTTTAGGGGAACGGTACATAAGAAGGATCGCTCCCTTATGAACATTCCTTTTGTAACAGGTAATAAAGACCTTGATGCAAAGTTTGTCAAGGAAGCAACTGAAAATGGTCTTGTAAATTTGAAGGGCCATAGGAGTGTAGGTGGCATGAGAGCTAGTATATACAATGCAATGCCTGTTGAAGGTGTAAAGAAGCTGATAGAATTCATGAAGGATTTTGAAGTTAATAACAAATAAAAAGAAGACATTAATAAATTGCAGGAAAGCTAGTTAAATAAGCTTTCCTGTTTTTTATGCTCCAAAGCATTGGGCTGAGCAATTGATGCGTTGATATTTCCAAGGCATTCGGGTATGATTTATAACAGAAGATAAACTAAAAAAGCATTATAGGGAGAGATTATGAAAGTAAATCTTAGCGATAAAATACTTATGAGTGTGGAAAAGCCTGCGCGCTATACAGGTGGAGAATGGAACATGGTAGTAAAGGATCCGGGTACGGTAGATATCAGATTTGCGTTCTGTTTCCCTGATGTCTACGATGTGGGCATGTCACATCTCGGTATGAAAATACTATACCATGTATTAAATAAAAGGGATGATACTTATTGCGAGCGTGTATTTGCTCCATGGATCGATATGGAGAAAGTTATGCGCCATGAGAATATTCCTTTATTTGCGCTGGAGACAAAGGATAGAATAGACAAGTTCGATTTTTTAGGTTTCACTCTTCAATATGAAATGAGCTACACAAATGTATTAAACATGTTAGATCTTGCAGGTCTTCCCATATTGGCATCTGAAAGGGATAAAACACACCCCTTTGTAATAGCCGGTGGCCCGTGTGCTTGCAACCCTGAACCGATTGCCGAATTTATCGACTTTTTTGCAATTGGTGAAGGTGAGGAAGTCATTTTAGAAATTCTTGACGTATATAAGGAATGGAAATCAAGCAATGCAGAAAGACAAGATTTTCTAAAAAGAGTTGCCAAGATCCCAGGAGTATATGTTCCGTCGCTATATAATGTTTCATATAAAGAAGATAATACTATATCAAAAATTGAACCTTTGCATCCTGATGTTCCCCAAACTGTAGATAAAAGAATTGTCAGCGATCTGGATGAAGTGGATTTTCCAGAGGATATTATAGTACCGTTCATTGGCACTGTTCATGATAGGATTATGCTTGAAATGTTCAGGGGCTGTATTAGAGGCTGTAGATTCTGTCAAGCCGGCTTTATATATAGGCCAGTAAGGGAGAAATCCCCAGAAGTCCTACTCAGTCAAGCAAAAGGGGCTATTGAAAAGACTGGGTATGAAGAAATATCACTTCTTTCGCTTAGTACAAGTGATTATTTATGTTTGACAGATTTTACAGAGCAGTTATTGAAATTGACAGAAGAAAGAAAAATCAACCTTTCACTTCCGTCCTTGCGCATTGATAATTTCTCACTTGATCTAATGGAGAAAGCACAAAAGGTTAGAAAAAGCGGTCTTACATTTGCGCCAGAGGCAGGTACTCAAAGACTTAGGGATGTAATAAATAAAGGTATTACACATGAGGACATTACAAGCTCAATGCAATTGGCATTTGAAGGTGGCTGGAACAATATTAAGCTTTATTTTATGATGGGTCTTCCAACAGAGACAACAGAGGACGTGGAGGGTATTGCCAACCTTGCTAATGAAATTGTGAGTATATATTATGGAACACCAAAGGAAAAAAGAGCAAAAGGGTTAAAGGTAACTGTCAGTGCTGCCTGTTTTGTACCAAAACCTTTCACTCCCTTTCAATGGTTTGGGCAGGATACAATTGATAAGTTCCATGACAAGCAGAAAATTTTAAAAAGTAAGTTGTCAAAAGCATCAAGAAATATAACATATAATTGGCATGATGCAAGGGTGAGTTTGCTTGAAGCAGTTTTTGCCCGAGGTGACAGGCGGGTTGGGAAGGTACTGCTTAAGGCATGGGAAAATGGATGCAAATTTGATGGATGGAATGAGTATTTTAATTATGATGTATGGATGAAATCTTTCAATGAAGAAGGCATTGAGCCGGCTTTTTATGCCAATAGAGAAAGGAACTTTGATGAAGTTCTACCATGGAGTCATCTGAATATGGGTGTTTCTGAAAGGTTCTTACAGCGTGAGCGCGAAAGAGCATATAAAGGTATTACTACACCCAATTGTAGAGTACAATGTACAGGCTGTGGAAGTGCTGTGTTCGACACTGGCATATGCAAAGATTGTTCTATTGGAGGAGAAAAAGCATGAATATAAGGTTTCAATTTAAACGTGGTGAGGAACTTAAGTTTATAAGCCATTTGGAAATAATGAGAGTTTTCGAAAGAGCATTTAAACGTGCTTCGATACAGGTTACTCACTCGCAAGGGTTTAATCCAAGACCCAATATAGTGTTTGCTCTCCCTATGCCTGTTGGGCTTTCAAGTGATGGTGAATTTGCAGATGTTGAGCTTGAGAAAACATACGAGTTAAGTGATTTCATTGAAAAAATTAACTCACACCTTCCTGAAGGAATAAAGGTAGTAGATGCTAAAGAAAAAACAACTAAAACTAAAGTTATGGGTATTGTTAATGCCGCCCGCTATAGAATCGATTTTGAAGCTCCAAAAAATACCGAAATAAATGAAATTATATCTAATGTTCTGACCAAGAAAAAAATAATTGTACTAAAAAAGACAAAGCGCGGAGAGAATGAGTTTGATATAAGGCCGTTAGTATATGAACTGTCAGGGGACTTTGCAGAAGGAACAGGTTTTTTTAATGTTTTGCTTGGTGCAGGACAAAATGATAATGTCCGTCCCGAATTGTTTATTGAAGGAGTACAAGGTTGTATTGATATTCCTATTGAGATGTTGAAGATGCATAGGATAATGCTATATAGTAGTAGTGGAAACCTGTGGTTGCCATTGTTGGATAAAAGATTTTTATGATAATAGATGGAGTAATATGATTAGGGAAGTACTGATTGATATAAAACCCAGTGAAACAAGGGCTGCGTTTCTTGAAGACGGTGAGCTTGTTGAATTGCATATAGAGTTAAATGAAAAAGAAGAATTTCATGGAAATATTTATAGGGGCAAAGTAGAAAGAGTTCTCTCAGGTATGCAATGCGCTTTTATTGATATAGGTATAGATAAAAATGCATATCTGAGTGCGGACGATGTTCTGCCAATTAGCAACACCAATTCAACGAGAATAGAGAACACTATAAAACAGGGGCAGGAGATTACAGTACAGGTAGTTAAGGAACCAATAGGTACAAAGGCTGCAAAAGTTACAACTAACATTTCATTACCTGGTAATTTAACTGTGCTATTTCCGTTTTCCTCCGGGGTTGGGATATCAAAAAAAATTGATGATGGAATCGAAAGACAACGTTTGAAAGAAATTGGGGAAAGATTATGTCCGGAGGATATGGGACTTGTTATAAGAACAGTTGCAGAAGGTGTTGAATCACTCCTGATAGAAAATGATATTAAGTCCCAGCTTAAGACATGGGAAGATGTGAAACAAAAAGAGATAAAAGGGAATGTCCCCCGATGTATTTATAAGGAACTAAGTTTAGTTCAAAAGATTGCAAGAGATAGTATTAATTCTGACATAAAACGGATCATCCTAAATAATCGCAAAGAATATGAAGCCTTATTAGATTTGTTTGAAGAAATGGCACCCGAAATGAAAATGCGAGTGAAGTTTTTTTGTAAGGATTATGATCTTTTTAGTTTTTACAATGTAGAATCTGCAATAAAAGAAGCTCTATCAAAGAAGGTTTGGCTAAAGTCGGGGGGGTATTTGGTATTTGATTATTTAGAGGCTTTAACAGTCATAGATGTGAATACCGGAAAATATGTAGGAAAAAATAATGAAGATGAAACTATTTTAAAAACTAATTTAGAGGCAGCCAGGATGATTGCAAAACAAATAAGGCTTCGTGATATAGGTGGAATTATACTTGTGGATTTCATAGACATGAAGGATAAAACGCATAAAGAAGCTGTTATTGCTGAATTAAGGCAAGCTTGCAAAAATGATGGGACTGGAGTTGTTATTGTAGGGATGACTGGACTTGGTCTTGTAGAAATGACAAGAAAGAAGATACGAAACACCCTGCATCAGATAATGACTTATAAGTGTCCAATGTGCGATGGGAATGGATGGATAGAAAATTAAGCAAAAATCATGAGTTGACATGTGAGTTAACGCTGTGATAAAATAAAGCGGTTACCGCACATGGGAGGGCTAAAATGCATAATCGCTCCCTTTCGTGGCGAGTTAGGTAAGAGGAGGTGCACTCTATGTATGCTATAATTGAGACTGGTGGAAAGCAGTACAAAGTTCAAGAAGGTGATGTTGTCTTTGTTGAGAAGATTTCGTCAGATGAAGGCGAAGTTGTTACATTTGACAAAGTACTGGCTATATCCGATGATAATGGCTTAACTGTAGGTACTCCAATGCTTGATGGTGCTTCTGTAAGCGCAAAAGTAATTGGACATGGAAAAGATAAAAAGATTATCGTTTTCAAGTATAAACCTAAAAAAGGCTACAGAAGAAAACAAGGTCATAGACAACCACATACAAAAGTACTAATTGAAAAGATAAATGCATAATGGTTCGAGTAGTTATTATTCACGATACTCTTGGTAAAATAAAGGGCTTTAAAGTTAGCGGACATGCCGGTTATGATGTTTCTGGAAAGGATATTGTTTGTGCAGCCGTTTCAGCCATAGTTTTTACAGCCCTTGGTGGTTTGGACGAATTGGCTGGTTTTAGAAACTTTAAAGAAAGTGATGGTTGTATAGAATGCTATGTTCCGAATAATCTTGACGAAAAGCAAATCAATATAACAAATATAATACTAGAGACCATGGTAGTAGGATTAAAACAAATTGAGGCGGATTACAATAGATATATCCAGGTTCGTTACGAGGAGGTGTAAATCCATGGTAAAAATAAATTTACAGTTGTTTGCAAGTAAAAAAGGAGTGGGAAGCTCAAAGAACGGTCGTGACAGCGAGTCTAAAAGACTTGGCGTAAAAAGAGGCGACGGTCAGTTTGTAAAAGCAGGAAATATTCTTGTTAGACAAAGAGGTACAAAAATACATCCCGGTGACAACGTAGGAATTGGCTCAGACGATACACTATTCGCTACGGCAGATGGCAGAGTTAAATTTGAAAGAATGGGAAAAAACAAAAAGAAAGTTAGTATTATTGCCTAATAGAGAATCAGAAGTTTTGTGGGGACGAGAATAATCGTCCTCTTTTTGTCTTTATCATGATTCTCAAAGTGTTATAGTTTAATGCTTAAAGCACTATTTCGCTACTACTAACCGATAGAAATATGTATGGAGGAAATATGTTTATAGATATTGCTGAAATTTATGTGAAAGCAGGGGATGGCGGAAATGGAATGGTTTCCTTTAGACGCGAAAAATATATCCCTGCTGGCGGACCCGACGGCGGAGACGGTGGAGATGGCGGGAATGTGATTTTTACAGCTGATGAACATTTACGCACACTGTATGATTTTCGGTATCGAAAGCATTACAAAGCCGATCGTGGTAATGACGGTGGCACTAGAAAATGTACTGGAAAAAATGGTACCGATCTTGTAATAAAAGTTCCCTGTGGTACTTTGATAAAAGATAAAGAAACAGGGTTGATCATTGCAGATCTTACTAGAGACGGACAAAGTGTGATTATTGCAAAAGGTGGCAAGGGTGGTAAAGGTAATGTCCATTTTGCAACATCAACGCGACAGACCCCGAATTTTGCAAGAAACGGCACATTTGGCGAAGAAAGATGGGTAATTCTTGAGTTAAAGGTATTGGCAGATGTAGGGTTGATTGGATTTCCAAACGTAGGAAAATCCACACTATTATCCATGGTATCAGCAGCAAGACCAAAGATTGCAAATTATCACTTTACAACTCTAACACCAAATATTGGGGTGGTCTCAATGGGTTTAAATGAGAGTTTTGCAATGGCTGATATTCCAGGGCTCATTGAAGGAGCGCATGAAGGTGTTGGCTTGGGGCATGATTTTTTAAAGCATGTAGAAAGAACCCGGATGCTAATACATGTAGTTGATGTATCAGGTTTAGAGGGACGAGATCCCATGGAAGATTTTCATATTATCAATGAGGAGCTTAAAAAATATAATGAGGAGTTGTCAAAACGACCCCAGATTGTTGCAGCAAATAAAATTGATGTAGCTGATAAAAACAATGTTGACAATTTTATTAAACAGTTAGAAGACCTGGGGTATAAAGTGTTTCCGATTAGCGCAGCAACAGGAACGGGGATTAAAGAACTCATGAACCATGTTCATGAACAAGTGAAGGCATTACCAGAACCTGTAGTTTATGAAAGTGAAATATCTGAGGTTATATATAAAGTTGAGGACGAAGAACCCTTTACCGTTGAAATTGAAGATGATGTTTTTGTAGTAAAAGGCCCCTGGTTAGATCACTTGCTTAGAGGTATTAATTTTGCTGATAGGGAGTCATTACAATATTTCCAGCGTGCACTGAGGCGTAAGGGAGTAATTCAAGCTTTAGAAGATAAGGGTATTAAAGATGGGGATACAGTGTGTATTGGTGATGATATGGAGTTTGAGTATACACCGTAAGCAAAACTACACTCCAAGCCTTAAGCTTAGAGGATTTTTGAAAAACCATATTGGAGGTGATAAAACATGCTCAAAGGAAAGCAGAGAAGCTATCTTAGAGGTATTGCAAATGTAATTCCCGCTATCTTTCAAGTAGGGAAGGGTGGGATTTCGGATAATTTGATTAAGCAGTTTGACGAAGCACTGGAGGCAAGAGAGCTAGTGAAGGCTACTGTACTAAAGAACTCAGACCTTACACCGAGACAGGTATGTGAGGAGTTGGCTTCTGTACTACAAGCTGAAATCGTACAGGTTATTGGAAATCGCTTTGTATTATATAGACAATCTAAGGAAAACAAAGTAATTCAGCTGCCATAAAGGTGGCTGTTTTCTTGTTTGCAGGTATTAGTTTGTGAGTTAGTATTGACTAAATCAAGACAGTAGAGCGGCTGACAAGTATGAGGTTTTTTGCTGTTTCCAAATCTTTGCTTGGGTTGAACGGTGAAAAGGTATCAAATATTTAGCTATTAACATTATCCAATAAATCCTTCCACTTTAGCCTTGACACATCGCAGGTTTTGTTGTTATTCATCATGACGAAATATGATTGTTGCTCCTTGAACATTTTCTTTATTTGCTTAGTATTTATTATGTATGAACGATGGCATTGAAAAAAGCGGCTCCCCAGTTCTTTTTTTAATTCCTTTAGAGTATTGCGAAATGGAATGCAGCTATCATCGGTTAATATACAATAAAGTAATCTGGAGCCCGGTCTTGTTTCAAAATACAAAATGTCATTCTGGTTTACAGTGTATAACTCGTTTACTCCCTTTAAAGTGATTTGACTTGGTACACTCAATTGCTCAATTTTAGATGATTCAAATAAAATTGTATTTAGACACTCGCAAATACGCTCTTTAATGTTTAGTTCCTGTTTGAATATACAGTCCAAAGCTTTTATCTGATAATTGAAAATTCTAAGACTAAATTCTGGATGGGAGGTTACGAAAATAAAGTATGCCAAAATATCAATTTCTCGGATTTGCTTTGCTAAAGAAAGGCCACTTACGTGTTCAACATTTAGTACAATATCGAAAAAGTAGATATTAATATTTTCTATATTGCATTTAGCAAAATCAATTATTCGCTCAAATCTATCGGTGAATAACTTCACAGTATAATCTAACTTTTTCTCATCAAAATACTCGGTAATAATTTTTTTTAGTGTGATAGCAGTACTGTAATTATCCTCACAAATAATAATATTATACATAATTCCTCTTCTCACAAAAAAGATATATTCTTAAGTTATTAATATTTTGTGTGGTTTGGAGCTGAAACAAGTTACAGTGAAGTTTCTAATAAAGAACCGAATAATGAAACCCAGAAGTAAAACGATACACAATTCTAAGATATTAAAGAATAAGTAGCGTACATAAAATATTTACTTATTATATATATCGGATAAATTTTCATAAAACTTAACAAAAATAGAATAATAAGAATTCATATAAATATTTTGGAAATGAATTCTATGGTATATTTTTAGGTATATTAATATTTGTAAGTTGTAACAAAATAAAAACTTTTTACAAATGAGGAATATGAAAAGTAATATTAACTTGCAAATACGCATTCTTGTTATTTTAATATTTATTTTGTTATCTTTATGCGTTGCTTATGCATTAACCAGAGGGAAAGCTTCTAATAACACTGGTGTAAATGACATGCTTAACATAACTGATGCGCCATTTCCTACTGTAGTAATAACCGAAATTACGCCATTACCTACTGCAACAATAACCGAAACTACGCCATCCACTACTGGCACAATAACTGAAACTACACCATCTCCTACTATAGCAATAACAGAAGCCGCGCCATCTCCTACCGCAACAGTTACCGAAGTTGCACCATCTCCCAGTGCAACTATTATCGAGGCCGCGCCATCTCCTACCATAGCAATTACCGAAACTGTACCATCCCCTATATCACCAAGTCCTGCCGACAACCCCATTATACAAGATCTCGAACAGCTAAAAGCAAATCTTGAGGAGTATATATCTTTGCAAGATGGAAGATATGGTCTTTATTTCATTAACCTCGAAACTGGGGAGGAATTTGGTATTAACGATAAGGATGTTTTTATAGCAGCAAGTACTACAAAACTGCCAATGAATCTATTGCTGTACAAGAAGATAGCTGCGGGAAAAATAAAATTGGGTGATATGTTAACGTACCTTGAAGAAGATTTCGAACCAGGAACGGGAATTATTCAGAAAACGCCCTATGGAACAGAATATACAGTTCGTGAGACTGCACGATTATCTGTGGTATACAGCGATAATTGCGGTATTAATATGATTATCCGCCTGCTTGGTATAGATAATATTAGGGAATACATGCTTGAAATAGGTGGTACAATATATTATGGACCTGATCACCGTACCTGTCCGTATGATTTAGCAATATATGCAAAAGAGCTTTACGATTTTTATCAGCAGGAACCTGAAGTAGCAGGTATTCTAATTGAGGATTTGCAAAATACCATTTGGAACGATAGAATCAACAAACTGTTACCAAGAGATATAAAGGTATCCCATAAGATTGGAAATTACCCTTCCGTATATAATGATGTTGGAATTGTTTTTGCTTCGCAACCCTATGCACTTGCCGTTATGAGTGAGGACATTGAACAGTCGGTTGCCTCAGAAGTTATTGCACAATTGTCAAAAACAATATATGATTATATAATCACATTAGACTAAACAAAATGGAACTTACACATCATTTTGTATGGAGGTTTATAAATGCAAAATAATAGAAAAAAAGTGCTCATGTTAATTGTTCCACTTATATTGCTGGTAATATTAATTATTCTGTATAGACAGTTTGCTATAGAAGAAAATAATAACACGCCGATAACAGTTGTAACTCCAACCGTTGAGCCGACGTTGGAACCCACACTTAGTCCGACCCCTGAACCAACTCCTGAACCAACCCCGACTCCTGAACCAACTCCTACGCCTATTGTGACCCCAGTGCCAGTAGCTGATAAAGCAGGTAATGTAAGTGGCGAAAAAATCAAATACAAAGTATTTTCTGGTACTACTCAAGTAACGGATTATCAAAGTCAGGACAAAATAATATTTGGTGCTCCTGAGAACTACAGTAGCTTAAAAGGTGTTACAACATTACGTAACGACAATTATAGAAGTGGTGCTGAATACGGAACACGAAGCGTAGTTGAAAAGAAACTAGAGATTGTCTGGACATCCGATGAAATAAGATTAGTGGACCCCAACTGGCCGGGTGTTGGCTGGACAGGTCAACCGTTAATTGTGAATTGGCCCGAAAATGTACGCAAAATAATGAATATTTATCCGGAATTTAAAGAAAAGGATTTAGTTGAGGTTATACAGGTAACACTTGGTGGCGAAATTTTATTCTTGGATCTTGAAACAGGAAAGAGTACAAGACCATCAATTGATATAGGATTTCCGATAAAAGGCTCATGTTTTGTTGATCCAAGGG
This sequence comes from Clostridiaceae bacterium, assembly GCA_012519655.1. GTDB lineage: Bacteria > Bacillota > Clostridia > DSM-8532 > DSM-8532 > Thermoclostridium. The sequence goes on from JAAYPS010000131.1 coordinate 55,057, forward strand.
GTTATCCCATCCTATATACTGGTATGGGAATTAACTCACTTCAAAGTGGAAAAACAACGTCCTGGAAATTCAGGATCTTTAACCTTATTGATCAAACCGAGATTTTTAGCATACCCGGTAACGATCCCAGCACCTCAAGAACATGGGGAGCCTTTGATTCTACAGGTTTAGTTGATGCCGAGACCGACACACTTATTCAGTGTGGTGAAAACGGACTTTTATACAAAGTGAAGTTAAATACTAACTTTGATATTGAAAATGCTCATTTATCAATTGATCCTGAGCTGACAAAATATTGGTATAGCAACCCATTTACTGGTAGGCTTGGTATTGAGAATTCTCCGGTTATTTATCGAGACTTACTATATTTTGCCGATAACGGCGGAATGCTTCAGTGTTTGGATATTAATACCCTTAAACCCAAATGGGCTTTTAACCTAGGCGATGATACTGACGCTTCTCCTGCACTGGAAGAAACCCCAGATGGCGCATTCCTATACGTAGGAAGCCAAGTGGATCTTCAAGGTGTTACTGGTAATTGCGTTGTTCGAAAAATAAATGCGTTAACTGGCGAGCAGGTTTGGGAAAAGTCATATAAATGTTACAAAGATAGCGTTATAAATGGGGGGTTGTTTTCAACTCCCACAGTTGGAACTGGTGATATAGAAGATTTAGTTATATTTAATATTGTTAAGACAGGAACAGAATGGGGAGGCAGACTGGTGGCTTTGGATAAAAACACCGGAGAAGAGGTTTGGGCTAAGGTTTTAGCACAATACGGCTGGTCAACACCCACTGTGTTTAAGTCCGATGATGGAACCAGTTATATGATTTTTTGCGACTCCTACGGGAAAATGTATTTAATTGATCCTAAAACAGGGGAAACACTTGATACAATTTCTGTTGAAAGAAATGTAGAAGCATCCCCCGCAATATATAATGATATGGTTGTAGTGGGCTCTTATGCAAGAAAGGTCTTTGGAGTAAGGATTAAGTAGTAGAAATGGCAATGAAACTGGTTTATTCAAGAAGTTCTAGGTAAAGGACAGTACGCATTAACTTTTACTACATAATATATGGCTTACACAAAAGAAGAGTAAGTACTTAATTGAAAGGAATGTATGATTTAGTTGATACTATATCATACAAGAAAGCTATGATTTGGTTTGGACCTTCTGGAAATTCAGAAAAATTTTATAAAGATGGCAATAAGAAATCCCATCAAATGCCGCAATGGCTCAATGAGATGGGGCTTAATGCATATGAATACCAGTGTAATAAAGGTACTAATATTAAAAAGCAAACAGCCCAACAAATTGGTGAAGAAGCTAAAAAATATAATATAAGAATGAGCATACACGCTCCATATTATATTAATTTATCGAGCAGGGATGAAGTAAAAAGAAAGAATTCGATACAATATATCCTAAATACGTTGGAGATAGCAAAATGGATGGGTGCTGACAGAATTGTCATTCATCCAGGTTCAATTGGTAAATTTACAAGGGATGAAGCTCTGGCTCTGGCTCTTCCAATTTTAACAGAAGCAATAAAAAAAGCTGATGAATCAGGATTTTCAGATATTACATTATGTCCTGAGGTTCTAGGTAAACTTAGTAATCTTGGTTCGCTAGACGAAGTTATTATGATGTGCCAACTGGATGAACGAATGATTCCATGTGTTGATTTTGGTCACATTCACGCCAGGACATTAGGTGGACTTAACACTGCTGAGGATTTTAATAAAGTTTTTGATAAGATAGAAAACAAGCTTGGTAGAGAAAGAACTGAAAAACTCCATATTCACTTTAGCAAAGTTGAGTTTACTCAAGCAGGTGAAAAAAAACATCGTACTTTACAAGAGAGTCAATTTGGACCGAATTTTGAACCATTAGCTGAAGTATTGATAAAAAGAAATATTGAACCAGTAGTGATATGTGAATCGAGGGAAAGAATGGCTGAAGATGCTGTAATTCTTAAACAAATATATCAATCATTAAAGTAGTAAAACTTTATATTGGTTTTGAAACTTGTGCTAAGATTTTTAGTACATAAAGAGTGTATACTCATTCTTATGAACTGGAGGTATAGTATGAAAGTTTTAGTAATAAATGGTCCAAATATGAATCTGTTAGGACAAAGAGAACCTGAGATATATGGTACTAAAACTCTTGAAGATTTGGAAAAGCTTCTAACAAAAGAGGCAGAAGATTTACATATTGAAGTGGAGTTTTTTCAATCCAATCATGAGGGTGAAATAATTGATACAATACACAGGGCAATGATAGAAAAAATAGATGGCATAATATTAAATCCAGCCGCTCTAACCCATTATAGCTATGCAATTCACGATGCAATTAAGGGAGCTGGCGTAAAAACAATAGAGGTTCATATGTCAAATATTAGCGCAAGAGAGGAATTCCGCTCAAAATCCGTTATTGCACCGGCTTGTATGGGTCAAATAAGCGGTTTTGGTTTTGATAGCTATGTTACTGCACTATATTTGCTGAAAAGAGGTTAAAACATGAAACAGAGATTGGATTATGTAAAGAGAATAATAGAACAGGAAGGTCTTGATGGATTTTTAATTACTAGCAGACCAAATACATTTTACTTTACTAATTTTACCGGTAGCACATCAAAATGCCTTGTAACTAAGAATAAGGCCTATTTGGTTGTAGATTTTCGATACACTATACAAGCTAAGGAACAAGTCTTTCCAGGAATAGAGGTCATTCAATATGATAAAAGTATGAATGATCTACTAAATACTCTATGCCAGAATGATGGTGTAAATAAACTTGGTATAGAGGGCGAGGATGTTACATTTTCCGCATATAACAATATAAATGATAGTTTGTCATATGTTAAGTCTTTCCATGATTTGCAAAAGCAATTGAATAGCGTGCGCATGATCAAAGATGAATGTGAAATTGAAATAATACAAAAAGCTGTTGACATTTCTGACAAAGTGTTTAATGAAATACTCCCATTTATGAAACCCGGTGTGAAAGAATACGACATTGCTAACGAAATGGAATATAGAATGAAAAAATTAGGCGCTCAAGGCCCATCATTTGAAACCATTGTTGCATCTGGGCCTCGTTCTGCTCTGCCCCATGGAGTGGCGGGTATGCGTGAGCTCCAAAAGGGTGATGCTGTTGTTATGGATTTTGGTGCAATTTATGAAGGCTATTGCTCAGATATTACAAGAACAGTTTTTATAGGAGAGCCCTCCGAGCAACTAAAAGATATTTATAACATTGTATTAAAAGCTCAATTAACGGCGTTGGACAAAGCAGCTGAAGGCATGACTGGAAAAGAACTGGACAATTATGCACGTAGTATTATATATGGGGCAGGCTACGAGAAATGCTTTGGGCATGGTTTAGGTCATGGCGTAGGCATAGAGATTCATGAAGCTCCTTCTGTATCCCCAAGAGGTGAAGAAGCCCTTAAGAAAGGTATGGTATTTACTATAGAGCCTGGTATCTATGTTGAAGACGTTGGCGGAGTTCGAATAGAGGATACTGTTACACTGACTAGTGAAGGTTTAAGAATTCTCACAAAGTCAACAAAGGAGCTAATTATTTTATAATAAACACGAAATGGGTCACAGTTTATGCCCTATTTAGCACCTATACTGTCAACGCAAGGTATACAGTTAAGTATTCATTGACTATTTGAAATTCGACGTTTTTGATAAATGTATGTTAATTCCTTGCCAAAGCCACATTTTTCATTTATTATATTTACGTAAGTAATTAAATTAATAATTGGAATATTATAAGGAAGTAAGTAATTGTGCATTTAAATGTTTCAACATGATGTATGACATATAAGATGTAGTTTTTATTAGACCTGAGCTTAGCTCAATTAACTGTTTGAATGAAATATCGTAGAAGATTTGAGAGGAATGATAATAATGATTACTGCTGGCGATTTTAAAAATGGAATGACTTTTGAAATGGATGATCAAGTATACCAAGTGGTTGAATTCCAACACGTTAAGCCTGGTAAAGGCGCAGCTTTTGTAAGAACCAAAATAAAAAATATAGTTACAGGTGCAACTGTTGAGCGTTCTTTTAGCCCTTCTGATAAGTTTCCACGCGCACATATAAATAGAAGGGATATGCAGTATCTTTATAATGATGGTGATTTGTATTATTTCATGGACGAAGAAACATTCGAACAATTACCTCTAAATGCAGAGAGCATTGGTGACAAATTGGAGTTTGTAAAAGAGAACATGACATGCAAAATACTGCTTTTTAAAGGGCAGGTTATAGGTTTAGAGCCCCCAACATTTGTTGAACTGGAGATAACTGAAACTGAACCAGGATTTAAAGGTGATACAGCAACAGGAGCTACTAAGCCTGCAGTTGTCGAAACAGGAGCCCAGATAAAGGTCCCCTTATTTGTAAATCAGGGAGACATAGTTCGTGTCGATACACGCTCAGGAGAATATATGGAAAGAGTTTAATATTTATTAGTCAAATCTTTAGAAGATATAAAACCACCTCAAAATAGCTGAGGTGGTTTTTTGTGTGCCCATAATATTTTTTTGCTACTCGATGATGCAAATTTTAAGTAATATTTAAAATCCCATATGCATAGAATAAATCAAATCAGGACAACCCTGTTTCCCAAGAAATCACTACAGAAAAAATAAGGAGGCACATAATGCAATTGAAGAATGCTGTGATAAAACGCATAATCGCTGAAGTAATCCCATATCTACCTGAAAAGGTTAAACATGCTGTTTTACAATTGGACAAGTCCATTATGCAGGAAATTGAAGAAATACGCCTTCGTGCTGGAAAACCCGTAATACTATCCTGCTTTATGAAGGACTTATTTTTGAGTGAGGGTGGACTTGTTTTCAGTGATCCTAATAAAGGTTTCATTACAACTATAAATGAACTTACTGAAATGGTTTTTAAAATTTGTGAAAACTCTTGGTATGCATACCAAGACGACATAAACAAAGGATTCATAACTATAAAAGGAGGGCACAGAATTGGATTAGTGGGTACTCCTGTGGTGGTAGATGACAAGATCATAAATATGCGTGACATATCGTCATTAAATATTCGTATTGCAAGAGAGGTTTTAGGGTGCGGCGATCAAATAGTAGAGCACATAATTAATGGATGCAGGGATGTTTTCAATACCTTAATAATATCACCTCCCGGACTTGGTAAAACCACACTTTTACGGGACATTATCCGCATTATAAGCTCAGGTTTCGGCAAGGATTTCGCAGGAATTAAAGTTGGTGTAGTTGACGAGAGGGGCGAAATCGCCGCATGCTACCGTGGAATTGCGCAAAATGATTTAGGATATCGCACTGATGTAATTAACGGAATTCATAAGAAAGATGGCATGGAAATACTGCTTCGAAGTATGAGCCCAAATGTTATCTCTCTTGACGAACTGGGTAATCCCGAAGATGTTTCGACAGTTCTCCAGGTTATAAATGCCGGCATTCGTGTGATAGCTACTGCTCATGGTTATAATTTAAACGATGTTAAGCAAAGGCGTGGCTTCAGAGAATTGTTTAGTGAAAATTGTTTTGAACGCATCATTATCATATCATCTAGTAACGAATTTGAGTATGAAGTCAAAGTAATGGATGGTGAAGAAAATGTCATTGCTGTTGATTGCGAAAACCGTGGGGAGCTTGATGGTTATAATAAGCTCAACCATGGTGGGATTTGCATTTTCCCGTCGCCTTACTATGAGAATAGAATACATACGGGAAATACAGTCATTATTAATGGAGCTGGAAAATGAGATCCATTTTATGAGTCGTCCCTTGGGACAGGCTCTATTACATTATTCGCAACATAAAGCTGGTGCAATATCCAAGTTCACAAGGCGGATACATGAAATGGAAAAGCAAGAAGATATAGGCATTGATTTAGCATGGCAAAAAGCCATTATAGAATTTAAAGACGACTGGCCCATTGGACAGGAGGAATGGAGTCTTTTAGCTCAAGTGGGTGAAGTTCTAGGAAAAACCGACAGAGCGAGTCAAAGCTCTTTCATAAAAATGATGTGTGAGAAATTTAATTTACAGGAAAGAAAAGCAGAACAAGAAAGAGTACTTAAGGAAAAGCTGTATAGAAATCTGGGTGTATTTGGTGGTATTGCAATCGTACTTGTATTGATATGAGGGGATGAATATGGATATAGATTTGATTTTCAGAATAGCGGCCATCGGCATATTGGTAGCTGTCCTTAACTCATTACTACAAAAATCCGGAAGGGATGAACAAGCAATGATGACAACAATTGCAGGATTGGTTGTAGTCTTGATGATGGTTGTAAAAGAAATAGCAAATCTTTTTGAAACGATTAAAGCTCTCTTTAATTTTTAATCACAGGAGAGGGAAAATGGAGTTAATAAGAATAGGTGTATTAGCGATTATATCTGCAATTTTGATATTAGTAATAAAAACATACAGGCCAGAAATGAGTATTTCGATATCTCTTGTTTTTGGTGCAATTGTAATGTTTTTTCTAGCAATGCGAATCAGGACGGTTTTAGATCTGATACATCTCTATTTGGATAGGATGGGTGTGGGTGAAGTTTATATCACAACGCTTTTCAAGATAATAGGCATGGCCTATATTACAGAGTTTGCTGCAGAAAGTTGTAGGGATGTCGAACAGACAGCCATTGCAGCGAAGGTTGAACTTGCAGGCAAAATACTCATTATGATAACAGCTATGCCCATCATTACATCTGTAATGGGGATCATACTGGATTTACTTTGAAATGTAGACATAATTGGTTGGCGACATTTACTTATTTTGCTGGAGGTTAATACTTATGCAGTTTTTTTCCGGCGTTAGTAGAACAAAGGGATTTAAAAAGATATTTTGCATACTAGCTGTATTTGTGCTTTTTGCGGCGCCTCTAATTTCCAATGCCAATGAAAACTTCTCGCCAATAGAAGATGTTTTAGAGACACAACTAAATAGCAATGAAATACGAAAGCTGCAACAAGAATTGGAGAAAACTATGACCGATGAAGCAAGTGAGTTGTTACCCTACTACACACCGAAAAAATTAATGCAGCAAATTTTAAGTGGTAATGTGCAGGATGGAGTGAAAACACTGCCACAGAATATTCTCGATATTTTTATTGCAGAAATCAAGGACAATTTCAACATCGTAATAAAGCTAATGCTTGTGGTTTTTTTGTCGTCATTTATTAAGAATCTTCAAAGCACATTTAAAGAGGGTACTGTGGGGGAGTTGGCATACTTTACTTGCTATGCCGCGGTTGTGACAATATTAGCATTGGGGTTTCAAAGTGTTCTAAAGTATGCTAATGAGGTTTTAGATTCAGTCCATAACTTGACTGGTATAGCAATACCGTGTTTGCTTGCTTTACTTGTATCCAGCGGTAATATAGTGTCGGGAACTGCCCTACAACCAATCATTCTCATTGTGATACAGGCCACTATTAAAATCTTTAAAGATGTATTATTGCCTCTATGCCTTATGTCAGGTGTTTTATATATTGTAAGCGGACTTTCTGAAAGGATTAAAATTTCAGGTATGGCTTCGCTATTAAGGCAGGTTGTTACTTGGGCACTTGGTGTCATACTCATGCTGTATAGTTCGTTAGTGGCTATACAGGGGGTGACGGGTGCTGTTATAGATGGAGCTACTGTGAAAACTGCAAAAACAGCTATAAATACTTTTGTTCCAATTGCTGGCAAATATATGACTGATGCAACCGATACAATCATAAATTGTGCTCTTGTGATAAAAAATGCCACGGGTGTCACCGTAATGATAATAACATTGATAACTTGTTGTATTCCAATAATTAAGATGTTTGTCCTTGTTATAATGTATAAATTTACAGCAGCACTTATTGAGCCATTTGCTGAGGAAAGCTTTTTTGATTGTGTCACAGATATTTCTGATTGTATGAAAACTATTGTAGGCGTTGTAGCAGCAGCTGTGGCCATGCTTATGCTTTCGATTGTTGTATTGCTTGGAGCTGGAGGGATTAGTGGAATGATGCAGTAGGTTTTTGTTTCTGTGTGTAAAGAACATGTGTTGCTACGTTGCAAATGTTTAGTGATATATAAAATGAGAATAGGTTTATGAGGTAGTTATGATCGAGATAAAAAAATGGGTACTAAATATTGCCACCATGTCAGTTCTAATGGTGCTCCTTGATTTATTGATGCCCGAGGGTAAGATGAGAAAACTTACCCAACTTGTTAGTGGATTCGTGATAATGTTTGTTATGATAAACCCCGCTCTTCAACTACTAAACAAGGGTGTTACAGTAACTTATGCAGGTTGGGAGGATGAGGTATATCTTTTAAATAGTAGTTTTAAATATTCAACCGAAACTCTTAAAGCAGATCAGAAAGAGCAGGTATTGGCTCTATATAGAAGTATGCTTATTTCAGATCTGAGAAACAGACTGGAAAGTCGCAAACAAATTAGTAAAGCAGAAGTGGATGTTGTGCTTAACGAAAATGATACCTCAGATAATTATGGTGAGATACGCAAATTGTATATCAATTTATTAATTGATAAAAACAATGAATACCACAGTAAGAACAATGAAAATTTATTGGATGAAATGCGAAAAGAATTAAAGCAAGCGCTTTCGCTTGATGAAGAAGAAATAATTATTAATATAAAGCAAGTGGATTGAGGTGGTTTTATGCCCAAATGGTATGAAAGAATGAAGGAATATTTACAAGAGAAAAAAGGTAAACGAGGAATTGAAAATTTAGTCATATTCTTAATCCTTGGCGTAATAATTATCATAGTAGCAAGTTCTTTTTTTAGTGAAGGTGAAAAGCAAAAAAAGGATGCTGAAGCCATACAGACAATCAAATTAACATCTAATAAGCCAGTCGATGAGCTTCAGGACTTTGAGAAAAGACTTGAACAGATCCTGTCTGAGATAGAAGGTGCAGGTAATGTAAAGGTTATGGTAACTGGAGATTCAGATGGAGAGGTGGTGCATGCATATAACGATAGTGAAGAAAGCAAATTGCAAGAAGAACAAAATGATACCGGAATTCGTAGTCAATCAAATGAAAAAAGAGTGGAAAGAGAATTAGTTTTTATGGACGGTGAAACTGGAGGGCGTGTACCCGTTGTAACTCAGAAGTTTAAACCCGAAGTAAAAGGAGTAGTGGTAGTGGCTGACGGTGCAGGTAGTAGTACGGTTCGCCAAAACATTCTAAACGCTGTGGAAGCCTTGACGGGTATTCCAACGCACAGAATTCAGGTTTTAAAAAGAAAGTGATTTAAGGTGGTGCTATAATGAATAAAATATTGAATAATAAGCAAATATTAGTTATCGCTTTGGTTCTTGTAATAATAGCGGCTGGGGTACTTCAATTTACATACGGTAAAGAAGGCTTTTCATCGAGAGGTGATGGCGAGGAACGTCTAGGGGAGGCTGTGTATGTAGATAACATGACAGGTGAAATGATAAATTTAACGGACGGCACAACAATCCCCGGAAATGAAGATGGTGGCGAGCGGACAGCTATTACTGATGACGGTAGTGACTATTTTGTACAGGCAAGAATTGATAGGGAGTCAATAAGGAGTAAGCAGAAGGAAGAACTAAGGGAGCTTACAAGCAGTACAGTGATGGATAAGGATATAAGTGCAAAAGCCCAGGAAGAGTATTTAGATTTAGTGAAACGCTCTGAGGTTGAAGCTACAATTGAGTCTTTAGTTAAACAACGTGGCATAGAAGATGTTGTCGTAATTTTCGGTTCCACAGGTACAATTGATCTTGTGGTTAAGGCAGATAGCTTATCCCAAAGCGAAACAGCACAGATTTCTGATATTGTTATAAGACATTCAGGCGTGGATATGGAGGACATACACATTAAAAATATGAAATAATTTGAAAAGACCAAATGGGCAGGTTATAACCTGCCCTAAAAGTTAATAAACTTATTTGTTTAAATGTGGTAGGTACGTATAACTCGTACCTTTTTTATTACTGGTTAACTTGTGATGCATTCATAGCTTTCATAAGCTGTGATTTTCTTCTGGAGGCTGTATTCTTATGAATTAAATTCTTAGCAGCCGCTTGATCCAACTTTTTAACAGCAGATGTAAGAAGTTCTTGTTTGTCATCGCTATTGTTAGTGAGTGCTTCGTTGTATTTACGGATAACAGTTTTTAACTCTGAACGTTTTGCTTTATTTCGCTCACTCTTAACTTTAGCTGTTTTTTGTCTTTTTATAGCCGATTTTATATTAGGCATAATTTTCACCTCCCGGTAGCAACTTAAAAGCATATTTCGTAACTTTATATAAATTACTTTGTAATACTCCATTTGCTATAATAACACGAAGATTTTTATTTGGCAAGATTTTTTATTTTCATTTTACATTTGTTACGGATTTTAAGTTACGCCTGTACGAAAAATTGTTTTATTTCAGAATAATTGCTTTTTCTTATTTAAAATACATAAGCCAAATCACAAATGCAAAGAATAATGAGGATTAAAAACATATGGTATGGAGGTATAGGGTAACTATGGAATATCTATTTGAAGACTTTATCGAGCAATATAAAGGTGCTCGTACCGACTTAGCTTTAGAAGTGCATGAGAAAAACCAGGAGAGTATAAAACGAGCAGGAACCGCAACAACATACCCTTATGGTGAGGGAGTGGAGGTGACTGAAGACGGCAATGAGGATATTCATGTTACAAGAGTTAAAATTACCATGCCAGCTGGAGAAGAAAGTATTGGGAAACCCATGGGTAACTACATTACTCTGGATGTTCCGCGATTAAAAGAGAACGACCGTGATTTATATGAAACAACATGCCGCTCGGTTGCATTTGAGCTTCAGCAAATTCTTAATCTAAAAGAAGATGATACTGTACTTGTGGTCGGCCTTGGAAATTGGAACATTACTCCCGATGCATTGGGACCGAAAGTTTCTTCATATTTAATGGTTACAAGGCATTTACATGAGTACCTTCCCCAACAAGTGGACGATGGGGTAAGACCTGTATGCTCAATTGCTCCTGGAGTTCTAGGTTTAACTGGTATTGAGACCAGTGATATTGTAAAAGGAGTTGTAGATGAAATACAACCCGCTCTTGTTATTGCAATCGATGCATTAGCTTCGAGAAAAATGAACCGTGTCAATACTACAATACAAATAGCTGATACGGGAATATCTCCAGGCTCAGGAGTAGGAAACAGGAGAACTGAATTGTCTGAGAAAACTCTGGGTGTACCGGTTATAGCCATTGGTGTTCCAACAGTTGTAGATGCTGCTACAATGGCGAACGACACAATTGAGCTTGTTATTGATAGTCTTATGACCCATTCCTCCGAAGGAACAGATTTCTATAAAATGCTGAAAGAAGTGGATCAGCATGATAAATACGATATGATTCGTGAGGTTTTGGAGCCATATGGGGGCAATCTGATTGTAACACCAAAGGAAATGGACGAAGTGATAGAACGAGTTTCAAAAGTTGTTGCAAACGGCATAAATCTTGCACTCCATAAGAATATTGGTTTTAATGATATAGATAGGTACTTGCAGTAGGTAATGATAATTAGTTGCCTTGAAAATAGTACTTTCTCAAAATTATTTTTTGTAGTATGATATTTTAGTATAATTATATTGGTACACCTGAGGAGAACATATTGTAACAATGGAGGTTCAAAATGGAGAAGATAAACTTCGATAATGGGGGTAATGATAAACCCAGTTATCTGTATGGAAAAACAAACAACAAAAAATTTCGCTTAAAACGCCCTAAAAGACTTTTTACGATCCTTCTTGTTGCTTGTTTATGCCTTATAGCTTTATACTTACTTATAGGAGGGGATTTTCATCCTGTAAGAGCAGTAATGTCTGCAATTGCTCCAACTCCGTCCCCTACACCAGCACCAACACCAACACCTACTCCCATGCCCACACCTACTCCCATACCAACACCAGCACCAACTCCATTACCACCAGGTAAGGTTTTGAATGATGTAATTGTGTGCATAGATCCAGGTCATGGCGGACGGGACCCTGGAACAGTATCACCATATGATACTACTGTATATGAAAAAGATATAGTATTGGATATGAGCTTTAGATTAAAAAAGAAGCTTGAGGATACTGGAATCCAAGTGGTAATGACTCGTGAAGAAGATAAAGAACTACACTACTACGTGGATGAAGATATATGGGCAAGACCAAGACTTGCAAATGAAGCAAAGGCAACTTTTTTTGTTAGCATTCATGTAAATGCATTTGATACAAAACAAAAAAATTGGGATATCTATAAAGGAACTGAAATCTATCATTACGGTAAAACCCATGGTGAGTTTACCAGTAAGCAGTTTGCTAAAATTATGGGTGAGGAAATTGACGCAGTAACCGACACCCAGTTCAATGGAATATCTGCACAAGATTATGGAGTGCTCAGGTTATCTGAAATGCCAGCATTGCTTATAGAGACTGCATATATTACAAACAAAGCTGATTTTGAAAGATTATTAACCGACGAATTTAGAGAAGATATGGTTCAAGGTATATATAATGGGACAATGAGTATTTTAGATACGATGGGTGCTTATAAGGAAGATGGTATATACAAAATACTGTCTGATGAGTTACCGCAGTAAAGCGGGTATGTTTTTAGGAGAAAAGTCATGGATGAAAAGATCAAACAAATGAAAGAGCTGGTAAATAAGCTTGATAAAGCATCTAGGGCATATTATCAAGAAAATAGGGAGATAATGTCGAATTTTGAGTATGATCAATTGTATGATCAATTGCTTGATTTAGAAAACCAAACAGGCATTATTCTTTCAAATAGTCCTACAGTAAATGTAGGGTATGAGCTTATTAGCAGCTTGCCTAAAGAGGCTCATGAACAACCCATGCTTTCTTTGGATAAAACAAAAGACATAAATGCATTAAAAGAATGGATTGGTAATAAAAAAGGAATACTCTCGTGGAAAATGGATGGACTTACTATAGTGCTTACATATGAGGGCGGAGTGCTTGTTAAGGCTGTAACACGTGGAAATGGTGAAGTAGGAGAGGTTATTACCAACAATGCCAGAGTATTTAAGAACTTACCATTGAAAATTACATACGAGGGCACTTTAGTATTAAGAGGCGAAGCTGTTATTCGCTACTCTGATTTTGAAAAAATTAACAGTAGAATCGAGAATGTTGATGCAAAATATAAAAATCCAAGAAATTTATGTAGTGGTACAGTAAGGCAACTAAACAACAAAATCACTGCTGAAAGAAATGTTCATTTTATTGCGTTCAGTATTATATCTATGGAAAGTCAAGTCGCCGAAAACTTTAGATCTAAACAGTTAAATTGGCTTAAAGGGCTAGGGTTTGATGTGACGGATTTTAAGGTGGTTGATGCTTCCAATTTAGTGCAGAGTATTCATGATTTTTCGGACAAAATCGCATATAACGATTTTCCTGCGGATGGTCTTGTATTAGCATTTGATGATATTGAATATGGGCGCTCTCTGGGAACGACGGCAAAGTTTCCAAGGGACTCAATTGCATTTAAGTGGCAAGATGAGGTAAAAGAAACCAGATTGATAGAGATAGAATGGAGTGCATCTAGAACAGGCCTTATCAATCCCATTGCCATTTTTGAACCTGTAGAACTTGAGGGAACAACGGTAAAAAGGGCAAGTGTTCACAATATAAGTGTTATGGAATCTTTGAAACTTGGAATTGGAGATGAAATTGGTGTCTATAAGGCAAATATGATTATTCCACAAATATCTCATAACAACACACAAAGTGGGAATGTGGAAATCCCTAAAAATTGTCCTGTGTGTGGCGAGCAAACAAGGATCCAGCAGGAAAGTGATATAAAGTTCCTTTACTGTATGAATAATAAGTGCCCTGCAAAGCAAATTAAATCACTTACTCATTTTGTAAGTAGGGATGCCATGGGGATTGACGGACTATCAGAAGCTACTATAGAAAAATTCATATTACAGGGCTTTATTAAGGATTATGTGGATATATTTCGTATTGAAAGATTTAAAGAAGAAATTGTTCAATTAGAAGGTTTTGGAGAAAAATCATATAACAATTTAATAAATTCAATTAACAAGGCAAGAGAAACAAATACAGTTCGTTTGCTTTATAGTTTAGGTATACCAAACATTGGACTATCAACTGCAAAACTTATTTGTAGTAATTTCAAACATGATTGGACTCTTATTGAGAACGCTACATATGATGAACTCATTACTATAAATGGTATTGGAGATATAATGGCAAAAGAATATGTGCTTTTTTTCAGTAATGAGGAAAATATAAACAGAATTAAAGAGATTCTTAGCGAAATAGAGCTAAAAAAAGAAGAAACAAGTGTAGACTTGATATTTGAAAATATGCGTTTTGTAGTTACAGGTTCGGTGAAGCATTTTAAAAACCGTACCGAGTTAAAAGAGGCTATTGAAATGAGGGGAGGGAAAGTGACAAGTTCTGTAACAGCTAATACGAATTACTTGATAAATAACGATATATCATCTCAATCCTCAAAGAACAAAAAAGCTAAAGAGCTAGGAATAAGTATAATAACTGAAGACCAGTTTTTGCGATTGCTCAATGAGGGTGAAAAATAATGATTTTTTCATTGGCATTTGTGCACATTTCACCATTTAACCAAAAATAATATATATACATATTACATTGCCTAAAAGTCCTGTCATTTTATATAATATAATTGTACATTTTGTACAATTATATTTAGTGAATAATCAGCACCAAAATGGTGATGATTAAAACTAACGGAAATTATAGAAAAAAGTGAGAGGATAAAACCATGGATAATAAACATGGAAATGGGACATTGGATAACAATGGAGCTGGTTTAAGCTTAATTTATACCTTGCATGCAGTATCTCACCTGTCTAAGGATGAATTTGAGCTGTTAAAACTATTACGCAATGACAGTTCTATTTTGGATAACTTTAATGATGAAGGACATGAGAAGTTTTCAAAAATTAAGAAAATTCTTAAAAGCTTCAACTTGAGCTCAATTCAAGACGTAATAGAAATAATCGAAAACTATAAATTGTTTGAATTATACAATTTTTAGCCGATAGTAATAATATATGGGCTTTTTCGATGTAACCTTAATAAGAATTACCTATATAGTATTCTGGTTCACACTTATTTCAAATGATGCATCTGTTTTGCACCCAGCATTTAAATAGTTTGAAATATCTCACATCGAAATAGCCAATTAATACTATGCGTTTTTTCATTTTTAGATTTCGAGGAGGCAGTATATTGGCTAAGAAGATAATGGTAAGTATTAAAGATTGTAAGCCTAAAATGATTATTGCTGAAACAGTATATAATGATTATGGGGCTGTAGTTGTTTGGGAAAACACGGTTTTAAATAGGCTAACCCTAATGCAGCTCGAGAATATTGGTATAGATTACCTGTACGTTTATGAGCAAGAAACAGACGAATCGATGGATGCAAAAATCAGCGAGCAAAAGCTACCCGGGCAGGCTCCTGATGATAGTTTTCTTCAGTCATATGAGAAAGACAAAAGCGATATTAAAACTCTGTTGCTCGATTTATCGGAAGGAGAAACAGGGAGCATAGAAAAGGTATTAGATATAGCCAATTCAGTATATGCAAGAAATGAACAAAATATGGACATCATCAATTGTATTACGCAAATTCGCAATGTGGATGAGTATACATACTATCATTGTATTAATGTTTCTATGCTTGCAATGCTAATAGGAAAATGGCTACAGCTTGAACCTATTGACATCCATATGCTTGTACAGGCTGGATTATTGCACGATGTAGGTAAAAGCCTTATACCAGGTTCTATTATTAAGAAGCCCGCAAAACTCACTGAAAATGAATATGAAAAGGTAAAGAAACATTCACAATATGGATATTACTTAACTAAGAGATTGAATAGATTTGATAACAGAATACTTGAAGCCATTTTATACCATCATGAAAGGGAGGATGGTTCAGGTTATCCAAGAGGTCTTAATAGAGACCAGATCCCATTGTTTGCAAAAATTGTTGCAGTTGCTGATACATACGATGCTATGACAGCTAATAGAGTATATAAGCCCAAGCAAACACCTTTTAAGGTTTTTGATATGATGCAAAACAGTTGTTTTGGATATCTTGATCCCGTTGTACTCAACACTTTCCTCTCAAACATTAGCCATTATTATACTGGTAGTGTAGTGAAATTGAATGATGGTAGAATTGCAGAGGTTGTTTACATAAACTATATGCAGTATGGAAAACCAGTTCTGAAAATTGGTGATGAGTATATTGATTTAATGGTCAGAAAAAACCTAAAAATAGAAGCCATAATATAAGGCCGATTTTCTTTAATTTTTTATTTACGAACTGTAAACCTAAGCTAATTTACCACTAATTTTATGGGAAAAATTCTCAAGTAATATTCGCATATGACTTGTCAAAACTCAAACCAATGGCTTAATTAAGCGATTCTGTTAAACATCCCAATTTTGTTGGTCTTGTTCAGTAATCTAATTTTCGTTATTTGGTTATATCGTAAATGCCTTGGGAAAGGTATTGTATATTGCTCAAAAGATCTTTACAATATAATTATGGCATTATAACTTATCTCAATAGCACAAATCTTATATGTACTTTCTCGTTTTTAGTTAGTAAAGTACAAGTTGTATTAGTTGTAGATAATCAATTTTTGAAAGGGAGGCAGGTAATAGTGCGTGAATCAAAGGGTATTTTATTTGTAACATTCGTACTATTAGGAATGGTTTTAGCAATGCAATCTAGAACCATCTTATTGGCTAAACAGCAAAATGTTGTTGGGCAAACTTCTGTCCAGTCTTTGTCTGCCGAACTTGAGCATGAGAAAAATGAAGGATTAAGGTTGCAGGAAGAGCTGCATAAGCTTGAAGAAAGAGAAGCTGAAATAATGAGGCAGATTAGTAATGAAGGTAACCCAATGATAAATGAGCTTTTGAATAAAAGACATCTTCTACAGACAATTAATGGATTTACAGATGTTGAAGGTAGTGGTGTAATTATTACCTTAGATGATGCACCTGCAAGGAATGAAATGGATCCGAGTCAATTAATCATTCATGATTCTGACATTATCAACATTTTGAATGAGTTAAGAGCTGCTGGCGCGCAAGCCTTTGCAATAAATGATGAACGCATAATAGCTACCAGTAAGCAATTATGCGCAGGACCGACCATACTAATCAATCGTAACAGATATCCTGTGCCCTATGTTGTAAAAGCCATAGGCGATCCAGATGAATTATTTAATGCACTTGAACAAAGTGAGGTTGTAACTATTATGAGAATATATGATATACAAGTGAGCATTAGGAAGGAATCGGACATAGTCATACCAAGATACAGAGCATACAAAAATACCGAAAGCATGATATCCGGTTTGGAGGTAGTTGAAAAATGAAATTATTTAGAGATGCTGCTATAACAGTTGTTTGTTTATTGTTAGGTATTATTTTATCTGTACAATACAGGAGTGTGAAGATTAACAACACTGTTGCTGTTTATGAGCAGCAAAGAGTAAATGATTTGATTACCGACCTTTTACGTGAACAGGAAAACAACGAGCAGCTCCAAAAAAGAATAGATGATTTACAAAAAGACCTTGAAAACCTTCGTACTGGTACAAATAGTGAAAATGAGACAATACAAGAGTTGAGAAAGGACATCGAGGAATTAGAAATTCTCGCAGGTCTTAAAACCGTAAAAGGTGCTGGCATAATTGTAACCATCGACAGCATGGGACTGTCTCCAGTTGATGACAGCCATATTCTTACTGTCTTGAATGAGTTAAAGGCAACTGACGTGCAGGCACTTGCAGTAAATGATGAAAGAATTATAGCTACAACCGAAGTTAGAAGGGCGGGTAGCTATATGATGGTAAATGGTAGAAAACTATTGCCACCATATATAATAAAGGCTATTGCCGATCCCGAGAAGCTGGAAAATTCGCTTACCATTATGGCTGGTGTTGTGGATACTTTGAAATACTATGATATAAAAGTGGATATTAAACAAGATGAGAATGTTATCATACCAGCAGTACGTGATGACGGAACGGTTTTGCGTTATGATCTTTTAGAACCCGTACATTAATGCGTTGTCATTCAAATTCCCGTTGAAGAGTGCATAGAGAAAAACCTTTATTGTGGCATTTTGTGATGTAACACAAAAGCCTTTATTAAGCTTGTAATTTTTTTTATGAATTGACTATATATATAATACTAGGAATATCAAGAGCAGTTGAAAGGATAATGTGTATACTACAAAATCCATTCAAATCTTAAGTAGTAGATGTGCTTAAGAAATGCTCTTTTTTTGTTGGTAAAAGATATGAAAAGAAAATTAGGCATAGCATTGATCATACTTATGATATTAGTATCATTAATTACCTATGATGCATTGATCTCCACACGACATAAATTAGGAGATGGAAAGGATAAAACACTATTTGAACTTAGTTTCAATGACCTCGATTTTGAGAATGAAATAACCACATTAAGTGATACATACTCTTCACCCGCATCACATACGTATCAGACTGCAAATTCTGTAAATACCATTAGAGGGTGGGGGCTTGTTCGTGTGAAGGACAATAAAACACCCAAGGCAGATCCAGGGGCTCCAGAGCTTTTAAAAAAGTATAACAGCATTTATGTTGCTGATACTGATAGCCCCGTAATATACCTTACTTTCGATGAAGGATATGAAGCAGGGTTTACACCCGATATACTGGATTGTTTAAAAGAACATAATGTCAATGCCATCTTTTTTATTACTGGACCATATCTAAATCAGCACGAGGATTTGGTTCGCAGAATGGTGGAAGAAGGGCATGCAGTGGGAAATCATACTGTAGGTCATTATAGTCTCCCTACGCTAAGTGACGAGAAAATGCAGAAAGAAGTTACAGAGTTGGACAGTGTTTTCTATGAAAAATTCAAAAAACATATGGTTTTCCTAAGGCCTCCAAAAGGTGAGTATAGCGAACACTCACTCAAAGTTACTTCTCAAATGGGATATATTAATGTATTCTGGAGCCTTGCTTATAATGATTGGGATAGAAACAACCAGAAAGGTTGGGAAAATGCTTATAATAAAGTGATGCCAAACCTTCACAATGGTGCGATTATATTGCTACACGCTGTATCCAGTGATAATGCTCAGGCCCTTGATCGCATTATCACAGACACAAGAAAGAAAGGATATGAGTTTGGAAATGTGTTTGATCTAATAGATTTCGCACGGGGGGATGGCCAATGAGAAAAAGAAGACACAGTAAGTCTAATAAGAGAAAAAAAGAGTCTACAACAGTTAAAGAAAAAGTAGCCAAGATTCTTGAGATACCAGAAGAAGTGGTGTCTGATCGTCCCAAAATTACTACAGTAGGAAGAAAAGAGGTTTTCGTTGAGAACTACCGCGGCATTATTGAATTCACAAATGAAATTGTGAGAATCAATTCAAACTATGGAGTAATAACAATTACCGGCAAGAACATGAAAATTCGTGAGATTACAAATGAAGATATAGTAATCATTGGTGACATAGATAATATTGATTATGTAGTTTAATAAAGTACAAGTTACTGTTCACTCTATTTGTATATTGGTGTTTCCTAATATTGCACTGCTATATATATCTTGTAACTGTGAACTGTAAGTACACGTTTTTGGAGGTTGTATGTTCCTTATTAGATTATGGCATTATTTAAAAGGGTATGTTATTATAATTGTAAACGGACAGTCTGTCGAAAAGTTTATTAATATCTGTACCCGAAGACAGATTTTACTTTGGGATATGGAGAGAGTGGAGCGGAATTCAGTCCGTATGAAAATGAGCATCCGCGGCTTTAAGAATGCCCGTACTGCTGCCAGAAAATCCCGATGTAGGATGCGGATTTTAGAAAAAAAAGGTTTCCCTTTCCTTTTTGGGAAATACAAAAAAAGAAAAGGCTTTGTTTTAGGTCTTATTGTATTTGCAGTATTGATATATTTTATGACATCTATTATTTGGTCTATTGATATTACCGGAAATTATCATGTAAAAGCCGATAAGTTAATAGAGCAAATGAGCGAATATGGAATATACAGAGGGGCGTCAAAAAGAGCAATAGATCCTAAATTTTTGGCAGATATGTTAATGCTAAAAAACAGGCAACTATCTTGGGTGGGTGTTGAGATTAAAGGAACAAGGCTTCTTATTTCGGTAAAAGAAGGTGTTGAAACACCTATGATTATTCCATTGGATCAACCCTGTAATGTGGTTGCAAAAAATGATGGGATAATTGTTTCGATTATTGCTAAAAATGGATTGGCATTGGTGAAAGAAGGAGATACTGTTAGAAGAGGTCAAGTGTTGATTACTGGCATATTGGAAAGTAAATATCCTGAATTTGGCTCGAAACAGGTACATGCAATAGGAGAAGTAGTGGCGCGTACCTGGTATGAGATAAAAAAAGAAGTTCCTAAAATTAAAGTAAACAGAATGAGAACGGGGTTGGAATGGAATAAGTATAGTATTTACTTTCTTGATTTGAAAGTAAGGCTCCCTTCCGGGAAAAACCCGTTCGAGCTATATGAATCAAATATTATTGATAAAGCTCCGGTAATAGGGAACAAATTCAAACTTCCTTTTGGTATTGTCGTCGAAAAGTATTACGAATTGGAAGAAGAAGAACAGGTGCTTGATCAACAGCAGGCAAGGGAAATTGCAGAAAATATGGCAGTTGAGGAAATTCAACAAGTTGTTCCCAAAGATGCTGAAATAGTAGAACGACAGTTGCAGTTCTTTGCAGAAGATGAAAAAGAATATATTTCTATAACAGTCGAATGTACTGAAGATATTGCAGCGCAACAGGAAATTGGAGGGAATTAATGGAGGCAGTCGTTGAAAAAAATATTGATATACCAGATATTGAAACTGAAATGAACTTGTTTGGACAGTATGATAAAAATATAAGACTTATTGAAAATGCTCTAAACGTAAAGGTTACAAATAGAGAAAATGAGGTAAAAATATCCGGCGTCGAATCAAAAGTTGATAAAGCGTTGGAAGTAATATATAGACTATTAGAGATTATAAAACAGGGTGAGACAATTACCACTCAAAATGTAAACTATCTCCTTTCTGTAATTGAAGAAGATGTTGAAGAGGATGACAGCTCACCTTTAGGACTTGTTTGCATTACAGCAAGAGGTAAACCCATTAAATCAAAGACATATGGTCAAAAAAAATACGTAGAAGCAATTAAAAAAAATAATATTGTCTTCTGCATAGGACCTGCAGGTACTGGTAAGACCTTTCTTGCTGTAGCCATGGCAGTGAAAGCATTTCGTGAAAAAGCAGTAAGTAGAATAGTAATAACACGTCCTGCAGTAGAAGCTGGAGAAAGACTGGGCTTTTTACCAGGTGATTTGCAAAACAAGGTAGATCCTTATCTTAGACCTCTTTATGACGCCCTTTATCACATTATGGGTCAAGAAACATATATGACAAGCATGGAAAAAGGAATTATTGAGGTGGCACCTTTAGCATATATGCGCGGCCGTACCCTCGATGATTCTTTTATTATTCTTGATGAGGCTCAAAACACAACACCTGAACAGATGAAGATGTTTTTGACCAGAATAGGCGCTGGCTCAAAGGTTATCGTTACTGGGGATATTACACAGATAGATCTTCCAGGAGAAAAAAGGTCAGGGCTTGTTGAAATACAAAAGGTACTAACAGGTGTTGAAGGTATTGCATTTGTATACTTGAATAGTAGGGATGTTATACGACACGAATTGGTACAACGTATTATTAAAGCCTATGAGCAGTATGAAAAAAGAAAGCAAGGAAAGAAGAGCGAGCCTAAGAGATAAAAGAGACGTCGTTAAAAATTAATAATAGGTGATTGAGTTTTTACGAAAGGTAGGGGATAATGTGTCTGCGAAGAAAAGCAAGGATAGAAAATTCTATAAAAGGATTGGACAAGTCATAAAAAACGACAACTTTCAGCGTATGTTATTATGGTTCTTCTCTCTCATATTAGTTTTTATTATGATCTCAAGTGGCGCGGCTCCTAAAAAATATAAGCTCACTCTAGGATTAGCTTCGGGCGTTGACATACGTGCGCCTAGAGACATTGAAAACACCATGAAAACCCAAGAGCTTGCACTTGAAAGCGTAAAAGAGATTCCACCTGTTATTAAAGAATTACAAATGGCTAATTCGCAAATGGTGGGAAAAATCTATGAGTTTTTCGATACATTAGATGCTTTGCGTACAAAAATTATCCCCATGTTGGAAGCTGACCCAGAGGCAGATTTATTAGAACTTTTGAAAGAAGATAAAACTTATAATAATACAATTATTGATAGTATGACTGAAGAACTTAAACTTTATTTATTCGGACGTGATATACAGTCAGAAATAAATGGGCTTAAAGAATTACTAGTAAGACGAATAATACCACGATTACCTACAACATCAATAACGAAGGAAAATCTTTCTGATGTTTTAGCAGAATATAATACAATAATGGAAGAGAACATTGATGCTACTGAAATGCAACAAGTCGCGAAACATATCCTTTCAGGTGTACTGGTTCCTAATAGTAGAGTGGATGAGCAGGAAACAGAAAATCAAAGAAATGATTATATTGAATCCTATAAGCTCGAAAATCCCGTGATGATTTTTAAAAATGAACGGTTCATCCGTAAAGAAGATATTGTTACAGCAGATAAACTTGATGTTATGAGAAGGCTGGGATTATTGGACGAACAAAGCGGTCCAGACTATCTTTTTTTAACAGCGGTATTCTTAATACTCCTATCATTATGGGTAATATTAGCATTTTTCATAAAACAATTTTCAAAAAAGACATACACGAATAAAAATGAACTATTTCTTGTTTCGGTAATTATAGTTGTAACTGTATTTTTAGCAACTTTGGCAAAAGAAGTAGTACCAGAATATGCCCCATATGTAACACTGGGCTTTATAGCTCCAGTGTTAATTGCTGTATTTTTAAACACACAAGTTGCTGTTGTTGTAAATTTAATTACTACGATAGCAGTATCACTACTTTTCCGGGATAATCCCACTTTCATATTAATGTTTGTTATAAGTGGCACAATTGCCTCTTTTCTATCAACTAATGCAAGCCAAAGGAGAAGGATATCGTTAGCAGGTATTGCTATAGGTGTTGTTAATATTTTTATAGTGGCTTGTGTGGGAATAATTGAGAAAAAAGAATGGTTGTCCATTCTTTATGAAGGTGGTCTTTCGTTTTTGAACGGTATTCTATCTGTTATAATTGCTATTGGGTTGCTCCCGTTTCTCGAAAGCATATTTAATATGATAACACCTTTGAAACTGCTCGAATTGGCAGACCCCAACCATCCCTTGCTAAAACGTTTATTGATGGAGGCTCCGGGAACATATCATCATAGTTTAATGGTTGGTAATCTTGCAGAGGTCGCCGTAAGACAAATAGGTGGTAATGCATTACTTGCAAGAGTAGGTGCATACTTCCATGATATTGGTAAATTGAAAAGACCTAATTTTTTCAAGGAAAATCAAATGTCGGGGAATCCTCATGATAGACTAACACCAAATTTAAGCACG
This sequence comes from Clostridiaceae bacterium, assembly GCA_012519655.1. Classification (GTDB taxonomy): domain Bacteria; phylum Bacillota; class Clostridia; order DSM-8532; family DSM-8532; genus Thermoclostridium. The sequence goes on from JAAYPS010000131.1 coordinate 78,759, forward strand.
CTTGTAATAACATCTCATGCTAAAGATGGTGAACAGCTTGCGTTAAAGTACAAGTTGCCAAGAGCCATCCGGGATATAATTATACAGCACCATGGTTCTACGCTGGTTGCCTTTTTCTATCATAAAGCAAAGCAGGGTGAAAAAGGGGAGGGCGTAAAAGAAGGGGATTTTCGCTATGAGGGACCAAAGCCACAAACGAAGGAGGCTGCAGTTGTCCTTCTTGCCGACTCTGTTGAGGCAGCTGTTCGCTCCATGCAGGAGAGAACAAAAGGGAAAATTGAGGGCTTGATCAGAAAAATAATTAAGGATAAACTGGATGATGGCCAACTGGATAATTGCGAGTTGACACTAAAAGATATGAATGAAATTGCAAATGCATTCTTGACGGTTTTCAGCGGCTTTTTCCATGAAAGGACTGAATATCCTGAACTTGAGAAAAAGACTAAGTTAAGCGAATTGGATAACTATAGTACGCTTATCGAAGATAAAAAGGAGACTGAAAATGAAAATAGTAATCCAAAACAAGTTGAAGAAGAGATATCTTCCCTTGAAACCTTTGAAGAAACTACTGACCACAGCGATGGAGACGGTATTAAGCAATGAGGATATTAATTATGATACATTGGTTTCAATACTTCTAGTGGAGAACGAAGAAATTCGCAGCATAAATTTTGAACATAGAAAAATAAATAATATTACTGATGTTATATCATTTCCCATGCTTGATATGGAAAATGGCAGATTTATTACCCAGCCAGAAGAATACGACATGGATCAGGGAATGCTATTTCTTGGGGATATAGTCATTTCTGTTCCTAAAGCAATAGAGCAGGCACAAATGTACGAGCATTCTGTTAATAGAGAAATCGCTTTCTTGGCAATTCATGGTTTGCTTCATCTGTTAGGATATGACCATGAAACACCTGAAGACGAAGAAACTATGGTAAAAAAACAGGAAAACATTCTTTCGTTAATGGAGCTACCCCGGTAAATGTTTGTATGTTTTTCTAGTTTATGAAATAGGCCTCTATAGCATAGTGTTTTGTATTTATATATAAAATTTGAATGGAGATACTTGTGAAAAGCAAGAGATTAAGAGATAGTTTCAAATATGCTGCTCAAGGCCTTAAGGCGGCTTTTATCGGTGAAAAAAACTTCAGAATACATTGTTTAGCAATGGTTTTAGTCGTTTTATGTGGGCTATTATTGCGTTTGCCTGTAGTAAAGTGGGTAGTTTTATTTTGTGTAATAGGCTTTGTGTTTGTATGCGAGTTAATAAATACTGCAGGAGAAACTTTAGTTGACATGATTACAAAAGAGTATTCTGATGAGGCAAAAAAGGTGAAGGATCTTTTAGCTGGTGCTGTACTAATATCAGCAGCAGTTGCTGTAGCAGTAGGTGTTTTAATATTTGCCGAACCAGTAATAGAATTCATATTAAAAGTTGTAAAATGAATTTCCATTAATTGATTATGTATTTTGAGCAAATGCTCATTACTAAAGGCTACAGCGATACTCAAAATATGTAACGTCGCAAAATGCACTATAAAAGGAGAACAAAATGTTTAGAGGAAATTTAGAAGACTATTTGTTAATGATTCCTGTGTTATTGATTTCATTAACAATTCATGAATATTCACATGGATATGTAGCTTATAGGCTTGGAGATCCGACAGCGAAAAATGAAGGAAGGCTTTCTTTAAACCCATTCAGGCATCTTGATCCAGTAGGCACGATAATGATGATTATAGCAAGGATTGGCTGGGCAAAACCCGTTCCCATTAATCCTTCATATTTTAGAGATCCAAAAAAAGGTACTATACTTGTAAGCATTGGAGGTCCGCTTTCGAATTTATTTATGGCTTTTATTGGTGTTATATTATTTGAAATAACTTATTATGTTTCGTATGCTAACATAATCGCAGGAGACACTTTTGTCATTTACTTTATGAATTTTCTGGTGTTGTTTTTTTCTGTTAATATTAACTTGGCTGTATTTAATTTGTTACCCGTTCCTCCATTGGATGGTTCTAAGATTTTGTCAGGTATTCTACCTACCGAGGCATATTTTCGATATATGCAAAGTGAAAGAATCATAGGTATAGTTTTTCTAATAATCGTGATGGTTTTTCCAACAGTATTATCAGGTGTATTATCTTTTTTAACCCGACCCATTGCCAATAGTATGATCTGGTTCGCAGAGCGAATTGTTGGAATTTTTTTATAAGAGGTGTCCACTATGCAAAATGAGCTTGCAAGTTCACTACATAACGCATGTACTATTAAACTGGATAATTTTGAAGGTCCTTTCGATCTGCTTTTTTATTTGATTGAAAAAAATCAGATAGATATTTATGATATTCCTATCTTTGAAATAACAGATCAGTATATGGACTATCTTTTCGCAATGCAGGAAATGGATCTAGATATTGCAAGCGAATTTCTTGTCATGGCGTCCACGCTTTTGCATATTAAATCCAAACTCCTTTTGCCATCAAAAAAGGAAGTGGACCAGGATGAGGTAGACCCGCGTGAAGAATTAATCATGAAATTAGTTGAATATAAAAAAGCAAAAGAATTAGCAGGAATGTTACAAGAAAGGGCAAAAACATGGAATAAAGTGTATTACAAACTACCTGAAGCGCTACCAGAGTCTGCTTTTGAAGTAATACTCGATGTAACTCCTAGTCTGTTAAAAGAATGCTATTTGAAATGCAAGCAGGATTATCATGATAGGCAAAATGATGTTTCGGATAAAATGAATAGAATATTAGCACAGGAGAAGGTATCATTAAAACTAAAAGTTCGTGAGCTATTAACGAAATTAAAAAAGGGAATAAAGTTGTGCTTTTCTCAGGTATACAATTTAAGGAAGATGTCCCGTGTTGAAGTGGCGACGGGTTTTCTTGCTACATTGGAAGTAGCCAAGTTAGGTAGAGCCACAATCAAGCAGGAAGTAGAATTTGGAGAAATCTACATAAAACCTAAGAGAAATTAAGAAAGGATAAATTTACATATGGATGATCTAAGAGATATTGAAAGTGCAATAGAAGCCGTTTTATTTGCAGCTGGAGATTCTGTTTCTATTGATAAGCTTTCTGAAATAATAAATCAGGATAAAAAGACAACGATTAGTATACTATCTGGTATGGAAATGAAATACAAAAACTCACCTCGGGGTATTATGCTCAGACAATTAGGTTCAAATTACCAATTATGTACTAAACCCGAATATGAAGAGCATATAGCCGGTTTGGGGGTTAGTAGAAAAAAGCAGGGTTTGTCCCAAGCAGCTTACGAGGTGTTATCTATAATAGCCTATCATCAGCCGGTAACAAGGGCTTATATTGAACAAATTCGTGGTGTAAACTCTGACAATGTTATTTCTACTCTAGCAGAAAAGAATTTAGTTTATGAGATTGGTCGACAAGATGCCCCGGGTCGCCCTAAACTTTATGGAACAACCGAAGAGTTTCTTAGAGTATTTGGTTTTAGCTCCATTGGTGATCTACCTCAGTTGGGCATGAATGAGATAAAAATGGTAATGAACGATATACCCGTTGATTGACTGCATTTCTGTCAGAAGTGCTAATTGTATATAATTACTAGTTATTGGATAAAATAACCGTGAGGTGAAGAAAATGCATCTGCCGGTTATTTTTATTTTCCTTTCATTTCTTTTTCTAATTCTTTTGCTAAGCTTTAGAATCTCACTTGAAGTAATTGCGAAAAAATCCGGCATAACTTACACAGTAAAAGCCACCCTATTTAAGTATGTTAAAGTGGTTGAAGTGAAAAGCGGACAGAAAAAAACGAAAAAGTCTGAAAAAAGTACTGAAGGAAGGAAAAAGAAGTGGAAAACAAGTGATAAAGAGAGTAAGGCAATACATGAGCGAGTAATAGACATAATATATGCAATACTGAAGAAGAATCGTGGTAAAATATTCCATATAGAAGAATTATCAATATCAGGTTCCTTCTCTCTTGAAGATGCGGCATTGGATGCAATTCTTTATGGCACATTGATTATTTTGTGGCAATTTTTAATTATTTACCTTTCTGCAAACTTCAGTTTAGAACATCAAAGCTTTAAATTCTATCCTGATTTTAAGAATAACACGAATGAATTGGTGTTTCATGGCATTCTACGAGTTGTAATAATACAGGCAATATTTGTTCTAATAAAATATTCCATAGACAAAAAGAAAATCAAGAGAAAATCTGAATAGTTTTACACAAAATAGTAAAGGATAAACAAAGGATGAAACGGAGGTGATAGGATGGGAACTCATCCTATAGAAGAATTAATGAAAACCGCCATGGAAAGTATTAGGGATATGGTGGATGTGAATACTATTGTAGGTGACGCAGTCCAAACTGTAGACGACACGATTATTGTACCTGTTTCACGGGTAGCTTTTGGTTTTGCTGCAGGGGGAGGTGATTTTCAAAGTCAAAAGGATTTAAAATCATCCTCAGAAGAAAGTGATTTTCCTTTTGCAGGAGGTAGCGGTGCTGGAGTTACAATACACCCGGTAGCCTTTTTGGTAGTTGCGAAAAACAATACTATTAGGCTTCTACCAGTGGAACATAACACAACACTCGATAGGATAATGGATTTCATACCAAGTATAATAGAAAAAATAACACCCCTATTACCTAAAAAACATCAAGAAGATGAGCATAACAAGGAAATTAACAAAAATAGTTCGGGTGGCAGCGTAAATTGTGCCACATCTAAGGAAAAGAAACAGCAGGAACCTTAATAGGATCCTGCTATCTTTATTAACTTTATCTTTTTAAACTGTCAACCTAAGTTAGTTATAATCTAATTATTTGTTGTTATTTGTATCGTATTGAGGATACTGATTACCTGTGTAACTCTGGAAAACCTTTTTAACTATATTACCACCGATTGTTCCAGCTTCTCTTGAGGTTAAGTCACCATTGTAACCTTGTTTTAGGTTAATACCCAGTTGGTTTGCAATTTCATATTTCATGTTGTCAAAAGCAGTTTTACTGTTACTATTATTGTTGTTTGCCATCTTATTCACCTCCTTACTACCTATTATGTCTGAAAGACCATTTTATATGAGTAGAAAGATATGGTGTAATTGGTTTACTTTTTTCTACTTTTTTATCAACTATTTTTCAATGTCTTATCATGAATTAGTGCAAATTTGACTTTCTTTTTATTTTCTCAACTAATTAAAGTATTATTCTCCTAAATAAAAGAAAAACTGAATTAACTCGACAGTTTCTTCATTTACTTTTGTTGTAATTTAAAAATCATTATGATAATATTAGGTTGTATATTATCCATTTTAAACTGTTGACATGAGGGAAAGAGAATATTTATTCTTAAGAGGTGATAATTTGTTAACTAAGTTAATTTTTCCGAGTGAGCAGATTGAAAAATCACTTGATGCAAGTTGGCTACGGAATGAGGTCATAGCAGACAATATCGCCAATGTCGACACCCCTGGGTACAAAAGGAAGGATGTACTATTTAAGGAGTATTTAGTTTCAGAATTAGAAAATAGCCATATTAACGTTAAATCAAAACTCAACAACGGTGAGATTAATGTTGTTACAGAGGATCGCGATTACAGTTATCGTATTGATGGAAATAATGTCGATATTGAAAGAGAAATGGCTATAATGGCAGAAAATACACTGAAGTACTACACTCTTATTCAGCGTGTAAGTGGTCAATTTAACAAAATTAGGTCAATTATCAAGGGGGGATAGTATAAATGGGTTTTTTTAGTGCTTTACAGTCCAGTGCATCTGCGTTAACAGCACAAAGACTACGAATGGATACCATTTCAGAGAACATTGCGAATGCTAACACCACCAGAACTGAGGAAGAAACACCCTATCAACGTAAAACTGTTGTATTCGAAGCGCGAAACGGGAATATCCCATTTTCCAATTATTTATCAGAAGCAAGCCAGAGGATAATTAACAACGGTGGAGTGCGAGTAGCAGCAATTGTTGAGGATCAAACTCCTTTTAAAAGTGTATATGATCCCGGGCATCCCGATGCGGATGAAAATGGTATTGTCCAAATGCCAAATGTTGATGTAGTAACTGAGATGGTGAATATGATATCAGCTACAAGAGCATATGAAGCAAATGTTACTGCAATTAATACTACAAAGTCCATGGCTACAAAAGCTCTAGAGATAGGCAAATAACATATAATCTGTTTACCATATATTTACGAGCTTCTAAAGATAAGAGGGGATGAAAGAAATGAATGTTAAAGCTATATCTCCAGCAATCGAGAGTATTTCAATACATAGTACGGACAATAACAATAAAGAAGCAGTCAGCTTCAAAGATGTTCTTATGGGGGAGATCAATAAAGTAAGTGAATTGGAAAAGCAATCCGATGCGCTAACTGCTGACTTTATTTCGGGTAAAACCGATAATATACATTCGGTTTTGATAGCTGCTGAGAAGGCTTCCATTGCTTTCGAACTAATGATAGCAATAAGGGATAAAGTTCTTGATGCTTATAATGAAATAATGAGAATGCAAGTTTAATTACTTAGTAAATATATTTGTTTGAACTAAAGAAAAAACCGTTCTGGAGGTAGAGATAATGCCGGATGGGTTAACACAGATATGGGATAAAATAAAAAAGTTTTGGGAAGAACTGGAAAAAGAACAAAAAACGAGATTGTTTTTAACAGCAGGAGTGATTATTGCAGCCGTAATAATAACACTGTTTTTTGTATTAAGAACTACTTATGTACCACTTCTTGAAAGCGGAAATGATTATGACCTTCAAGCTATAGTTGAACACCTTGATTCAAAAGGAGTTAATTATAAAAAAGGTACAAACCAAATATATGTCGATAGTAGGCAAAAACAGGACATTGAGTTTGATCTTGCCAGTGAAGTTGGCGTTATTAGTCCTAATGTTATTTTTGATCAAAGCTGGTCGAAACTGTCTCTAACAACGACAGAAGAAGATAAGGAAAAGCTGTGGAAACAGTTCGAACAGACAAATCTCGTATACAAATTGAAGAAATTTGAGAATGTACTTGATGCATCGGTTCAATTCACAAAGCCTGAGAAAACCTATTGGGCTTATAGAAGTGAATCTGAGGATAAGGGCTCTGCTTTTGTATCGCTAAAAACAAAAGGTACTCTTACGCCAGAACAGGTAGATGCAGCTACAAGAGTAGTGGCTGCTTCAATTGGTATTCCAGAGGAGAATATAACTATTGTTGATGAGTATCTAAATCCATTAAATATTTCTCAAAGAGATTCCACGGTGGGAATGGCTAACAGTCAGGAAGAAATGAGGCGTAACAGAGAGCTTGAATTGGAGAAAAAGGTTTACAATCATTTCAAAGTAGGGATAGCTCAAAATGCTTATTTTGACACCATGAGTGTTTCTGTAAGTGCAAAACTCGATTTTGATGTACTAAACAGTACAGAAAAACAGTACACTGCGCCCGATAGTGAAGATCAAGGTTATGCAAAAGTAATTGAATCAATAGAAGAAAAAATGCAAAATGGTCAAGCAGGACAGGTTCCAGGTCTTGATGCAAATCCAGGAACTGCTACCTATCAAATGGGTTCAGCTGGAAATTCAAACTATACTCGGGAGCAGAGCCTGGAAGAGAGAATTTTCAATGAAAGACAAATTCAGAGCAGCAAAGCTTTAGGTGATTTGATTGCAGATGAGACAAAAGCATCAATAACATTATGGTATGGGCATAGGGTTGAAACTGCGGATTCTCTCACAAACGAGTATATTGAGCAAATTAAGCAGGATGCTGGAAATGCGATGGGTATTCCCACAAGTAATATTTCTGTAAGTATACAAAAGCTTGTTCCCGATGTAGTTGCAGAAATTGAATCTAGTATGAAGTTGTCAAGTTTTGTTGAACAATATGGTCTTTACCTTATATTGGCAGCACTTCTTGTAATAATGATTATTATTTTAGTTCCGAGGAAAAAGAAGGTTGTTTCTCAGGAGGCAGTGGCGATGGCAGAAGCAGCATTAGCTGGTTCTCCATATACCGTACCTGACAGGAAGGGCAAGACACTACCTGATTTGGAATTTGAAGAGAAAGATGAGTATAGAATTCAGATTGGAAAATTTATCAAGACAAAGCCTGATGCAGTTGCACAGCTGCTTAGAAATTGGCTTTCAGATGATTGGGAATAGATTGAGGTGAAACGTATGGCGAGGAGTGATTATAGTAGAGATTATACTGGTAAAGAGAAAGCCGCCATGCTTTTAATTGCTCTCGGACCGGAATTGTCTTCCGAGGTATTCAAACAACTTAAAGATGATGAGATAGAACAGTTAACACTTGAGATAGCTAATATTCGAAGTGTTACTCCGCAGGAAAAAGACAAAGTAATGGAAGAGTTTTACCAGATGTGTTTGGCTCAGGATTATATTGCCGAAGGTGGTATTGGATATGCAAAGGATATCCTTGAAAAAGCTCTTGGAACTGAAAAAACAATGGAGATAATTAACAGACTGACAGTTTCTTTGCAGGTAAGACCCTTTGAATTTATTAGAAAGACCGACGCATCGCAAGTATTGAACTTTATTCAAAATGAGCATCCGCAGACAATCGCACTCATTTTAGCATATCTGAAGCCTTCGCAGGCTGCAGAAGTCCTTTCTTCATTACCACAGGAGAAGCAAGCAGTCGTTGCAAAGAGAATAGCAATGATGGATAGAACTTCGCCTGAGATTATTAAAGAGGTGGAGAGAGTACTTGAAAAGAAATTATCTTCATTGGTTATCGAGGATTATACTGCAACAGGTGGTCTTGAATCAATAGTAGATATATTGAACTCTGTGGATCGTGGAACAGAAAAATATATTATGGAAACATTGGAAATCGAGGATTCCGAGCTTGCAGAAGATATACGAAAGAGAATGTTTGTATTCGAAGATATATTACAGCTCGACAATCGTTCCATTCAAAGGTTTTTACGTGAAGTTGACAATTCACAATTGGCCATTGCTCTTAAGGGCGCAACAGAAGAGGTGCAAAGTGCCATATATGGCAATATGTCAAAGCGTTTGTCTGAAATGATTAAAGAGGATATTGAATTTATGGGCCCTGTACGACTAAAAGATGTTGAAGAGGCTCAGCAAAAAATCGTTAATGTTATAAGAAAACTTGAAGATGCCGGTGAGATTATTATTTCAAGAGGTGGGGGTGACGAAATAATTGTATAGCGCATATGGTAGTAATGTTCTGAAAAGATACCAGGTAAATATGGGAGTACCCTACCAGGTGAAGCAAAAACAAGTTCAAAAAGTAGTAGAAGAAGCAAAACCCTCAGCCCAAGAAGAAGAGGATGATATTGTTGAAATTGCTACATCTAAGGCAGAAGAAATAATAAATGCGGCAAATGCAGAAGCTCAGTCCATATTGAATGCTGCGAAGAATGAAGTAGAAAAACAGGCAATGGAAGCTATGCAAAGGGCAAAGGAAGAGGGTTACAAATACGGTGAATCTTTAGCTCAGCAGCATTACCAGGAGCTAATCAAAGAAGCTGAGGATTTGAAGCAGCAAGCAGAAGCAATTTATACGAATACTATATCAGGACTTGAAGACGACATAGTTGATATTATTATTAGTACTACACGAAAAGTTATAGGTACCGAGCTTACTCAAAACAAGGATGTCATAATTGGCTTAATACGAACGGCTTTGTGGGGAAGCACTCATACTGACAAGGTCTCCTTACGTGTATGCCAGGACGATTATGATTACGCGGTAGAAAATAGTGACAGAATTTTTGAGGGTTTTAAGGGTATCAGAGATTATGAAATTATTAAAGATAACTCATTAAAGAAAGGCGAATGTATCATCGACACTGGGCTTGGGGCTGTGGATAGTAGTATAGAAACCCAACTTCAATCAGTGGAGCGCATCTTTAAAGAACTAAGAGGCAATAACCAGGAAGAGATATCCTTAGAAGAAGCAGCATTTATTGAAGAATAAAGAGTCAATTCGCTTCGTACTGGGAGGCTGTACTTAGTTTTTTCACTTAAGACCATCTTAGAAAAATTAGATTGAGGATGAATATGAAAACTCCAATTAATTTGGACAAATATAAACAAGCACTTCAAAACAGAGACTTTGTTTGTTACAAAGGTCAGGTTACAAAAGTAGTAGGCCTTACAATAGAATCAGTCGGGCCCGATACTCGAGTTGGTGAATTATGCAGAATTATTAACCCGAGAATGGGCATAGAAGTTCTTGCAGAAGTGGTGGGATTCCGTGATAAGAACGTTCTTTTAATGCCCCTTGGTGAAATGACTGGTATAGGTCCTGGAAATGATGTGATAGCCACAGGTACACAATTAAGCGTTCGTGTTGGCAATGGGCTTCTTGGAAGGGTATTAGATGGTTTAGGAAATCCCATTGACGACAAAGGGAATATCGAGGTGGAGGGATTTTATCCGCTCGAAAATACACCACCCCATCCATTAAAACGGCCAAGGATAGAACAAACGCTCCCACTGGGTGTGAAGTGTATTGATGGTCTATTAACGCTGGGAAAAGGGCAAAGGCTGGGTATTTTCGCTGGTAGTGGTGTGGGTAAAAGTACACTAATAGGTATGATTGCGCGAAATACAAAAGCCGATATCATCGTTATTGGTTTAATTGGAGAGCGTGGTAGAGAAGTAAGAGATTTTTTAGAGAGGGATCTTACAGACGAAGGATTAAAGCGCTCGGTTGTTATAGTTGCAACTTCAGATCAACCAGCTTTGATTAGAAAAAAAGGTGCATTGGTGGCAACGGCCATAGCAGAGTATTTTCGTGACTGTGGTAAAGATGTACTATTGTTAATGGATTCGTTAACACGTTTTTCTATGGCACAACGAGAGATTGGGCTATCCATAGGAGAGCCACCTGTATCCAGGGGATATACTCCATCGGTGTTTTCTGTAATGCCAAAATTGCTCGAACGTTCGGGTGCTTCTGCTAAAGGTTCAATAACAGGCCTTTATACAGTACTTGTAGATGGTGATGATATGACCGAACCCGTAACGGATACCGCAAGGGGTATTCTGGACGGTCATATTGTTTTATCAAGGCAACTGGCGCACAGAAACCATTATCCTGCTATTGATGTTTTAGGAAGTATTAGTCGTGTTATGAGTGATATTATAATAGATGACCATAAAAAATTAGCAGGTGAGATTCGTAAAAATCTTGCGGTGTATAGGGAAGCAGAAGACCTTATAAATGTGGGGGCTTATGTAAAGGGGAGCAATCCAGAGATTGACAGGGCTATTTCTGTTATGGGTAATATTAATGCATTTCTAAATCAGAGTACAATTGAAAAGTTTGAGTTTGAAGAAACTTTAGAGCTCATGAAAAAGGCCTTGGAGGTTAGTGAGTAATGGCTAGCTTTAAATTTCGTCTTCAATCCTTTTTGAATTTAAAAGAACAAATTGAAAAAAGTGTTAAAAACGAGCTGGGTGTTGCACTGCAGGAATATCAGCGTCAATTATCTATTTTGTCTGATATTCGATATGAAATAGAAAGTCAGAGGGAAAAATACCGAGATGAAGCAATGTCAAGGACTACACCCACAAAACTTAAGCAGCGTATAAATTATATAAAATCTATGCAGACAAAAGAAAAGGAACAACAGGCTACTGTTAATGAACATAAGAGAAATGTCGATAAAATTAGAGAACGATTAGTGGAAATAATGAAAGAAAAAAAGATTCTCGAAAAGCTAAAAGAAAAGCAAAGTCAAGCATTTCGGATAGAGCAGGAGAAAAAACAACAACTACTTATAGATGAAATTATAAGTTTTAAAGGGACAACAGAACAGTAATGGGTTAAAACCATAGGAGAAATACCATGGCAGACGAAATCACAAGAGCGCGACAACAAAAAGAGAAGAAGGGCAAACCCCATGGAGTATTACATGGAATATTAGTTGTTATATTATCAATTATTATTGTCCTTTTAGCATTTGGAGGCGCTTTTTATTATGTTTTAAAAAATGATATTAACGGTTTAGGAGAACGGTTTAGACCGGGGCTTGAAAGAGTGCCTATTTTAAAACTGGCTCTACCTGAGCTACCAGAATCAGAAGATCCTTATGATCCTAAGCGTCTGACTCAAAGAGAAATTATTGAATACTATAACCAGCTACGTAGTATAAAAGCGGAGCTGACTGAACAATTAGAAAGTGCAAATAAGCGGATAGCTGAGTTGGAGAACGAAAAAAAATACTGGGTGAAATATAAAGAGGACGCCGAGGAAATATATAATAAAAATAAAGAAACGCTTGAACAGATTCAAGAAGAAATAGCGCAGATGGAAATAGATAAAAAACACCTGGATACTCTTATAGCTATGGGTGATACTGAGGGTTTCTCGAAATACTTCGAGAAGGTAGATGGGGAAAACGCGAAAGAGCTATATAGCCAAATTCTTGTTAAAGAAGTTGAAAAACAGAATTTGAAAGAACTAGCTGCAACATATGCAGAAATGGAGCCGGCTAATGCTGCGGCTATTTTAACAGAGATTGGTAATACAGATAAGGAGCTTGTTGTGGATCTTATTGAGGCAATGAAAAGAGACGTAAAAGCAGAAATTATTGAAAATATGGATCCGAAATTCTCGGCTGAAATATTGAAAATTATTGCTACAAGAAAATTGTCAGGCTGATTACAATTAAAGCATTATTGTACAATCAAGGTTAAAAATTAATTAATGGGACTTCATATCAATGCGAACCTAAGTGGTTAGCGTTTTTGAAGATAATGATTTCTTGAAAGGGGGTGAGGAGGATGGTATATGTAAATAGCCTTTTTGCAGCTACAAATACTGGGCAGAGCATTAGTAAAGCAAACGAAAAATCACATGAGAATAATGACTTTTTTGACATCTTAAGCAAAAACATGAGTCATTTACAAATGCTACAAAGTCAAAGTCCAAGAGGAGCTTTAAAATCTATTGGCCTTGACATAGAAAACCCAGAAAATGCTGTACGTCATAGTAACGAATCGAGTAGATCTATGAGCAGATCAGGCACAGACAGCAGAGTTGCTGATAGCAAAGCTAAGGGAATCGGGAGCAAGGGTGTAAGAGTACAGCCAGGAGAAGAAGTTAGCTTATCTGATGAAAAAGAAGAGCAGATTGAAAGCATTATATTAGTTGTTGACGAGATAATAGCCATGCTACAAAAAATCATTGATGAGTATGAAACAAGCCAGCCCTTACATTCCAATGAAACTCAGCTTGAATTGTTTGAAACAATTGAAGCGACCATTAACGAGTCAATAGGAAAACTGTTGGAAATGGCGGAGAATGCTCCAAGAGACGTCAGTGAACTAACGCTTGATTTAGCACAGAAGCTAGAACAGATTCTCGCAATGAATTCAACTAAAAATATCTCAGAAAATGATATTTCAGTTATTTCAGAACAATTGAATACTCTCATTGATAAAATGCAAAATGAAGCCATGAATGTGAAAGCTAAACTCACTGATACTAAAGACAATAGTATAAATAGCACTGATTTTGAAGCAACTATTGCTAATGAAAGTCAAAATAGCATGCAAGTAAAAACCACAGAAACAGAACATCAACCTGATTTTGACTCTAATGAGAAGTTACATGACAATGCAAAGAAGAACAGAGCGCCACTAAATGATGCAGCAAATATACGAGGCAAACCAGAATTAGAAGATATAATAGGTCTTGAGGATTATAGTACTATGGAATATGTTAATGAAAGTCCACAAGAAGTTGAAAGTATTTTTACAAGCATGCCTAAAGTACCAATAACAGCTAAAGCAGACTTATTGTATCAAATAGTTGAGAATGCCAAAGTTTTTATAGGGCAGGGCAAATCAGAAATGGTTATTCAACTAAAACCAGAAAGCCTTGGTAAAATTCAACTGAATGTTATTCATGAACGTGGTGAAATAGTAGCTGAATTCACCGCTGAAAACGAACAGGTTAAACAAATACTTGAAAGTAATATGCAGCAACTAAAAGATTCGTTGGAAGAAAGCGGGATAGACGTTCAAAGTCTGTCTGTATCGGTGGGACAGCATGGAAACTCCGATGACAGTCATACAGATGGTTATACTCAAACAGGGGCACAAGCACAAAACTTTACTGACGGTATTGACGTGTCGGATGTAAATCAAACCATTGGTTACTCAAGGCTATCAGGCGATTTGTATGGCTTTCAGGAATCAGCGATTAACCTCATTGCTTAAGAAAGGAGGGATAGTATGTCTGAGATTAGTTCAATAAGACAAAGGACAATTGACGAGATGATCAGTGCGAGTGAGGCAAAGGACTCTGGGCGTAATGTATCTAATGAATTGGGAAAAAGCGATTTTCTTAATCTTCTAATTACACAACTTCAGTTCCAGGATCCATTAGAACCTATGGATGATACAGATTTTATTGCTCAGTTAGCACAGTTTAGTTCATTGGAACAAATGCAGAATCTGAACACTTCGTTCTCTCAGTCAATGGGTTTTTCATTAATAGGGAAGCATATTTCTGCAACAGTTGCAAATGAAAAAACAGGTGAGCTCAGTTATGTTGAAGGCGAAGTTAGTTCTGTTTTCTCTAAATCAGGAGAGATATATCTTGTTGTTGGAGATGAAGATGTGCTTCTAAGTAATATTACCTATGTTTCTGCAAACTCCAGCGACTATTTGGATTTGGACATCGAAAAGTATAATAACTTAATTGGAATGCTCGGGACGGTTAAGACAACCCTGGTTGAAGGCGAGTCACCTTACGAAATGGATGGCATTGTTGCAAAAATTGCTAAGACAAGAAATGGCCTATACGTAACTCTTGATGAGATTATTCTAAGCGTTAATGACATTAATATAGGCGCGTTTTCTAGTGTTGAAGAATTTATTGAAGCAATGAAAGGGCAACAAATTTCACTAAGTGCCACCGATGTAAAAACCGAACAGAAAGTAGAGCTTGAGTGTATACTAAGAGATGGATTAAAGAATGAGGAACAGGGTTACTACCATATAATAGTTGACAATGTACGCGTTCCTGTGAAGGATATTATTTCTACAGAAAGAATTGATCTTGTGTCTAATGAGCAACAGCTTTTGACTTATATTGCTGAAACACTAAAATCAATTGATGAGAGAATGCAGGAGAGTACTGAAGTTGACACTGATTCCACTGTTGATGAGTCAGATTCAATAGGACAGACCGACGCGACAGATGAATCGGACGAGGTAGAAGAAACCAATGTGGAAGATGAATCAGATGTGGTAGATGAGTCTAATTTAGCAGAAGAGACAGGTGATACTTTATGATTTACAATATTAAGCCTATTTCAGGTATACCATCGGTAAAGCCATCAGGTGAAGTTCAACAAAAACAGAGTGTGCAAAAAACAAGCAGCTTTGAGGCAATACTGAATCAAAAGCTAAATAGCGACGTTAAAATTTCAAAGCATGCACAAATGCGTATGCAAACAAGAAACGTCAGTCTTACTGAGCAGCAGCAGTTGAAACTCTCGCAGGCTGTTGATAAGGCTAGCGCTAAAGGAGTTAACGATACACTTGTAGTTATGGACAAAATGGCATTTATCGTAAACGTTAAAAATCGTACTGTTATCACTGCGTTAAGTAGTGGGGATATGAAAGATAATGTCTTTACTAACATCGATGGAGCAGTGTTTACTGACTAATTAAGTATTATGCTTACAATTAACATTATGTAAGAAAAAAACCGATATATCAAATAAGAGTTATAAGCCGGACCCACTGGGGAGGCTTACCGTTTCGGAACGACAGAAGAAACGGAGAACCTTAGGAGGGGATTTATATGATGCGTTCAATGTTTTCAAGTGTTTCAGGCTTGAAATCCCATCAGACGCAGATGGATGTTATTGGCAATAATATTGCTAACGTTAATACGGTTGGTTTTAAAGCTAGTCGTACCACTTTTGCAGAAATATTTGCTCAAACCGTTTCGGGTGCAGGTGCTCCGGACCCTAATAGTGGAAGAGGTGGCACAAATCCGGTTCAGATTGGTCTGGGCATGAATGTAAATGCAATAGATACTCTAATGGGGCGTGGTAGCTTACAACGTACCGACAATCCCACTGATTTATCCATTGAAGGAGAAGGTTTTTTCATCGTAAGTAATGGTAGTGATGGTGGAACTTTCTTTACCCGTGCAGGCAACTTTAGCATTGACAAGCTGGGGAATTTGGTTACTTCCAGCGGATTAAATCTTATGGGATGGCAAAAATACACTAAAGATGATGAAGGTAACTACATATTTGATGGTCAAGAGGAAATAAAACCTCTTAACCTTTATGAGGACGAATATAATCTGAATAAACGCATAATAGCTGCCCAGGTAACCAGCAAGGCTGTATTATCTGGAAATCTTGATGCTACTAAGACGGGTATTGGTGAAATAACAGCAGGTGAAGTTCCAACTCAAGATTCACATTTCATAGTACCATTAACTGTTTATGACGATTTGGGAAACGAGTACGATCTAAACGTTACTTTTTGGAAAAGTAAAGTAGAAAACAATTCTGAAGGTTCAGCAGAAACTACTTGGTATTATAGGGTTTCATCCGATGAAGAAACGGGATTGGAAAATACCGGAGAAGGAAGTAGTGGAGCAACTGGTTTTCTCAAATTCGACAGCAAAGGGAATATTATAACTGGTGCAGATGGTTTTAGTGTGAAACCTACTATTCAGTTAACTCCTGGTGGTAACGTAGGAGCTGATGCTTTTGAATTTGAGCTAAATTTTGAAAAGCTTTCAATGTTCGCCGACGATAGCTCTGTAAAACCAACGCAGATAGATGGCTATCCTCCAGGTACACTGACCTCCTTTAGTATTGGCGCTGATGGTATACTGACAGGAGTATATAGTAATGGTCGACAACAGCCTCTTGGAATGGTTGGACTTGCAGTATTTGATAATGCTGCTGGTTTACAGAAGGCGGGTAGTAACTTGTTTATTCCAAGCACGAACTCAGGCGATTTTACAAGAGCATTCAAGCCAGGCTCAGAGGGTTCTGGAAGCCTAAATCCAGGAACTTTGGAAATGTCCAATGTGGATTTGGCACAGCAATTTACTGAAATGATTGTTACACAGCGTGGTTTCCAAGCTAATAGCAGAACCATGACAGCTTCTGATGAAATGCTACAGGAACTGACAAACATGAAACGATAATCTTTTAGTAGTACATAGATGAAAGCCGGTTTAAGTATTTAATACCGGTTTTCATCTGAAAAATGACTATACTTGATAGGCTGGTGAGAAAATGATTGAAGTTACCAGGTTAAACAAAAAAGCATATGTGCTCAACTGTGAATGGATAGAGACCATAGAAGAAACTCCTGACACTGTTATCACATTAACTAACGGAAAAAAATTTGTTGTTGCAGAAACTGTTGAAGAAATTGTACAAAAGGTGATAGAATATAAGCAAAATTGTTTTTCTAGACCATAAAACGTTAAGTAAGGAGTGTGCTGATTGGAAGGAAAGAGCATATATACGATTTTGTTGTCAATTATTGCAGTACTTTCTCTGGCTCTGGCGGTAATTATCATATTTTTATTTATTTCGTTCAATCCTAACCAGCAGACATCAGGAAAAGCTCAACTTGACAATTCCATCAGTGAACGTGTAGTTCCTGATGATGAGATGATAGAATTTAAATTATTTAATGGAGAAGAAAGAATATTTGCGCTAAAAGATGATGGCGAGAATCAAAATCCATTAGTTATGGTTTCTGTTTCTATAAAATGTGATGCAGGAGCAAGACGCAGAAAAGAGAAAGAGATAACCAACTTGGTTTCAGTTCTATACCAAACTGAGCTTGAGCAGGCTGTAGGTGACTATTTTGCCGATATGTCACTTGCTGAAGCTAAAGAATTAGAAACCCGATATAAAGCAAGGGATGACCTTATAGAGATATTCAATGAGATACTAAACGAAAATAAACCAAACAAGCAAAAAATAGTATACAGAGTAACTTTACAGATGCTGCCGCAGTAATTACATCCTGTTGCTCATATAAGGGGGGAGCAAATTGGGGGATATATTATCCCAAAATGAAATAGATGATTTACTAAATCAATTGAGTACCGGCGAAATAAACGCCCACGAACTCAAAAAGGATACTAATGAAAAGAAAATAAGAAAACATGACTTTAAAAGACCGAGTAAGTTTGCAAAAGATCATTTACGTACACTACAGATTATTCAAGAGAATTATTCAAGGCTTATAACAAACTTTTTATCGGGATATTTAAGGACATGGGTTCAAGTGGATGTAATTTCAATAGAAGCTGTCCAGTATTCTGAATTTAAAAATTCAATAGCAAACCCTGCTATATTGGCAATTGTAGATTTTAAACCTCTTCCGGGCAGTGTCATTTTAGATTTATCCCCTTCAATTTCCTATGCTCTAATAGAAAGGATGTTAGGCGGTAAAGGGGGAGGCGAAGAAGAGAAAATACGTGGATTTACTGAAATTGAAGTTGCGATATTAATGCGAATTATTTCTCAGATGCTGACATATGTACCAGAAGCTTGGGATAATGTAATACAAATAAAACCTTCACTTGACAGGATTGAGACAAATGCTCAGTTTGCACAGATAATAAACCCAACTGAAATGGTTGCGCTTGCAACCTTCCAAGTAGTGATTGGGGAAGTTGAAGGTTTGATGAATCTTTGTATTCCTCATATAGTGGTAGAACCTGTACTTGACAAATTAAGCACTAAAGTGTGGTTCTCAAGAATAGAGAAGGGAACTACAGAAGAATCCAAGGTTGCCATAGAGCAGAGAATATCAGAGACGAGGATTCCAGTCACCGCCATACTTGGTAAAGTAAATCTTCTAGTCGGAGAGTTTTTGGAATTACAGGTGGGAGATGTACTGCCTCTAAATACTCCCGTGGATGGTGATGTTGAAGTCATGGTTGGAGCGTTACATAAGTTTAATGGAAAACCTGGTGTAAGAAACAATAAATCTTCAGTTAAAATTACTGAAATTATTAGAGAGGAGGGGGAATAATGGGTGACATGCTTTCTCAAGCTGAGATAGATGCGTTGTTAAGTGGAGCAATAACTTCAAGTGATGATACTGATAATGCAGAAACTGTTACTGCAGTTCTTTCAGAAGAAGAAGTTGATGCAATAGGTGAAATTGGAAATATAGGTATGGGCACTTCTGCAACTACCCTGTATATGCTATTGGGGCATAAGGTTATTATTACAACGCCTAAGGTAACTGTAACAACTTGGGATGAACTTACAAGGCAATACCCCGAACCTTATGTTGCTGTAAAGGTTACATATACAAACGGATTAATGGGGGACAACCTATTAATAATGAAAGAACCCGACGTAAAAGTTATTACTGATTTAATGATGGGGGGGTCGGGTAGGATACAAGAAGATTCTGAATTAACAGATTTTCATCTAAGTGCTATTAGTGAGGCAATGAACCAGATGGTTGGGTCATCTGCTACATCATTATCCTCTATGTTTCAGAAAAGAGTGGATATTTCGCCTCCTGAATCACAACTCATTCATTTTAGTGAAGACCTTGATAAGATAAGATTTGATAAAAGTGAACAGGTTGTAATTGTAGCTTTTTCACTTATAGTAGGTGATCTAATTGACAGTTCAATAATGCAGATAATTCCCATTGACTTTGCAAGAGAGATGGTCAGAAGTCTTCTGGAAAGTCAAGAAATGGAGGCAGAAGCCATTAATAAAGAACCTGAAATGCCTGCTGTAAGACCTGCAGTTAGACAACCCGAGGAGACTATTATCCCACAACAGCAAGCCTACAACCCTCAAGAAAATGTATATTCGAATGCTTATCAAATGCCGAATATGACACCACCAGTAAGCCAGCAGCCACCCGTTAGTCACCAACCAGCCGTTAATGTCAGGCCTGTGCAGTTTCAATCATTTGATTCGGGCGATTTAGCGCTGGAGGCTCAAAATATCGGTTTGTTAATGGATGTACCTCTTCAAATTACAGTTGAATTAGGTAGGACAAGCAGAAAAATTAAAGAAATACTTGAGTTTGGTCAAGGTTCGATTATTGAATTGGATAAATTATCCGGTGAGCCTGTAGATATACTGGTTAACGGAAAGAATATTGCAAGTGGAGAAGTAGTTGTAATTGATGAGAGTTTTGGGGTAAGAATTACAGATATTATTCATCCCTCAAAAAGAATTTGATTTACATAAATTATAATATATAATAATCATATGCTTATTATTCTAATAATTATGTACGATGAACAAGGAGAGGATTTTTAGTATGGCTAATATATTAATCGTAGATGATGCAGCTTTTATGAGGATGATGATTAAGGATATTTTGTCTAAGAATGGCTATACAGTTGTAGGTGAGGCTGAGAATGGGATTAAAGCTGTTGAAAAGTATAAGGAGCTTCAGCCTGACTTAGTAATAATGGATATTACAATGCCAGAAATGGATGGAATACAATCTGTTAAACATATAAAAGAGTTAAGCCCGGAAGCTAAGATAATTATGTGTTCGGCAATGGGCCAGCAAGCTATGGTTATAGAATCAATACAAGCAGGTGCTCGTGATTTTATTGTTAAACCATTCCAAGCAGAGCGGGTTCTAGAGGCCGTTAAAAAAGTTGTTGGATAGTGAGATGGCGTATTTTATCATTTTATTTACTGGCGAACCTTTGCAGGGTGCGGATACAACGAATTCCGTACTTGAGTTATTAGGGATCATCCTAATATTTTGTTGTGTACTATACCTTGCTTATGTTGCATCACGTTTTGTTGGTAAAAAGTTTTCCACAACAGGGAAGGCAAAACACATCCAGGTTGTTGAGCAAATAGGAATTGGATTGGATAGGCAGTTACTACTTATAAGGGCTGGTACAGATCATTATTTGTTTGTATCAAGCAAGAAAGAATTGAAGATGGTAGCGAAAGTGGCAATAAATGATGATAATGTTGATATGGAAGTAGCCACACAATCTGAAGAAGCCAGTGGAAGGAATTTTGATTTTCGCCAAATATTTGATAAATACCTAAA
>JAAYPS010000132.1 GCA_012519655.1 Clostridiaceae bacterium
TATTTTAGACGGATTAATAGTAAAAAGTAGATCCGCCTTTTTCTTTCCAACACGAGAAGAGACAATATTATATGCATGTTTGAGCCTTGGTGCGCGCCCTCTATTTGAATGGCAATCAGAGGCAACAACGCATACCATATTTCTTAAAATTAATTCCATAGCAGTTTTAGTTATTCTCCTACCTGCAAGACCAGTAATCGATGTGCTGTTTACCTGAATTAAGCATCCCATCTCGATAAACTTAATAAGAAAATACGTATCTTGTATAACTTCACGGTATCTTTCAGCATGAGCCAGTATTGGAATATAACCTGCATTTAAAAGGCCATAGAGTAAACATTCCGCGTTCTGTGGAATAGCTATAAGAGAAAACTCAACTAAAACATATTTTGAATTGTTTAGTGTTAGGCACTTGTTTTGCTTCAAATGACTTAATGTATATTCATCCAGAAAAAGTTCATTGCCTAATAGAATTTCAACATTAATATTGCTCTCTTCTTTAAGCTTGTTAATTCTGTCATAAGTGTTAAACAATGTTGCAGTGTCATAATTGTTCGCACCGCAAATATAATGCGGTGTCGAAACAATTTGGCTTATGTCATCATTTTGTGCAGTCCGAAGCATGTCCAAAGTCATCTCATCATCCATCGCCCCGTCATCAAGTGATGGCAATATATGTGTATGTAAATCTCTCATCATTCTAATTCTCCCGTAAATAAATTAATTACAATCTGCTTTTTAACAATTCTTTTGTATTCTCTAGTAAGCTTCTTTAAGCCTTTACAGTTTTACTTTTCGATATTAATAGTAAATACCGTTGAACCCGTTTCAGTCTTTTTAAAGAATACTTGTTTATTTGCTAAATCGACTAGAGTTACTTCAGACCAATTAGTATCTGTACCAACCAATTCGGCTATCATGTTCTTTATATCTTCACTTTGGTCAGCTACAGAGTACCATTTTACATTGTCTATACTAACCTGGTCAGGTGTTGTTCCAAAAAACTCTTTCATTAGAACATTAATTCCAACCTCTGATAACTTGACATTTTCTTTTCCTGTCTTAATGACAGCAGTTATGACATTACCATCTATAGTAAGCTCTAAATACTCGCTAGGATAAAGACCTGGTTCTGCTCCTAAATTTATTTTTAGGCTAACATTTAAGTTATCATAACCACTCTTTTTTAGTGTCCCGGTTATTGTAACGGTGTCTCCAAATACACCACGTATTGTCCCTAAAGAAACACTTTCTTTACCTGTCCCCAACAATCCTGAAACAGGTATATTGCTAATGTTTTTGATCTTTTTATTTATAGGTATACTATTTACTTTTGAAGTTTCTAATTCAGCGTCTTGTGGGTTTGCAACTATTTTGATAGACGACACCCTCTTACTATTGCCAAAACTACTCAAGTCAAGTTCAGCAGTATTTTTGTCAACTAAAACCCCCTTAATAGATTCTCCTCCAATGGTAATATAAATTTCTGAAGGTGAAATTTGAGGTGTTTGTATAGGGTCATCATCGTCACTGTTACCGCCACCAGTAGCGCCGCCAGCAGTCGTCGGAGCTTTAGTAGGTGTAGGAGTTGGGATATCTTCCATGCCAGGAACATAATCCCCTTCTATTGCTTCACCACCAATATTTGCGATATAACCCTTATAAATTAGTATTGAATCTGGTTTGGTTTCAATTGATACATGATTTGCTTCAATTTCAGCCTTATCAATTGTACCGCTACCCTTTATTGTGCTTGAAGCATTGATATGCATCATATTAATTGTACTATTATCTTGAATCTCTATGGATGAGCCTGTAGCCCTATCTGATATGTTTAATGTACCTATAACACCACTTTCCACTTTAACACTAACGCCCGCAGCATCAACGGTTACCAAATCAAAATCTCCGTCAAACGCTACACTTTCTCCTGGACCTACCATAATAATCTGCACATTGTTAAATCCTGTTGATGTAACATTTTCTTCTACAAGTTTTACACCACTTAGAATTTGACTGTAATTTATTACTGTGTTTCCATGCGCAAGAACTTTAATTCTACCATCATACTTAATCACATACATAGTACCTTCAACTTGCGTATTATTAAGAGTTATACTATTCTCTCCACCACCGCTAATTACTAAATCTCCCTTAATAACTACTCCGTCCAGAACTACATTTCCATCATCCACACCCTCAGAGATGTATAGGTTTCCTTCAATGATCATATCTTTGAGTAGAACGTCCTTTGTATTTACTAATAGACCTTTAGAAGTGTTGTTAGAATATGTTCCTGATGTACTGATAATATCATCTAATATATTATCAATAATCTTTAATGCTTCAGCTCTTGTAATATTCTCATTTGGCGCAAACCTATTACCTGGTCTGCCTAAAATGTATTTGTTCTGCACTAAAGCATCAACAGCGTCTTTTGCCCACAATGCTATTTGATTAGAATCAACAAACTTATCAGAAGCACTTTGATTTTCAACTTGAATATTAAAAGCACGATACAGCATAACTGCGGCTTCTTGCCGCGTAATATTGTTAGATGGTCCAAACATGTTATTGCCAATGCCCACGGTTACCCCTGCTGCAACAGATTTTGCAACCTTGTCAGCATACCACTCGTTCGAAGGCACATCAATAAATTGTTCGTCAGATTTGTTGACAAAATTCATTACACTATCAATAATGGTAACGAATTCAGCTCTCGTGATACTTGCGTCAGGCCTGAAACTACCATCAGGCACACCTTTAACAATGCCCCTAGCTGCCCATTTAATAATTACTTCCTCAGCCCAGTGGCTTGTTATATCCGGGAAAATAGCATATGTCTTTACTACTAAAAATGCTGAAAATAATAAAACTAAACATAAGGAAATAACTCTCTTACATGCTCGGCTCATATAACCGACCTCCCTAGTTCTACTTATTCAGCCCCCCATCAAATTAAAAATACGAAAACCTTTCTTTCATTTATGTATATTTATTAAGTTAATGTAAATCTTACCATACTTCTTTAAAATTGGCAACATAAATTTACCTTTTAGCACAAGACTTGTAATACACCAAGTGTACAACGTATTCTAAAGCTTTATGTATATTTATACTTTGTAATACATATTAATACACAGGGTTGACATAATGCTCCCCAGTGTATACACAGCAAGAATATTACAAATCCATGTTTAATACTTTGTGATACATTAAGTAATTCAATTTCCAAGAATCCAGTATCCAAATGAATTTAAATACATTTCTGTTTTTTAAATTATCAAAAAACAATCAATAATGGCAAAAACGTGCGCTATTATTAACTTTATTTTTCTTTTTTTCCAAACTATCCACTTAAGTGAATTTTGAACTAATATATAGATAAGATAGTAAAAATCCCCTTCATTAACAGGGGAAATACTTCTTGAATGCAAACTCATCGAAAGAGAATCTTCAAACTTTGAAGGCAACTTTTAAAAACTGTTTTGTTTGTTTATTTGAATTTCACTATAGTTATTTTAACAAACATAATTAAGAACTGCTTGTTTTCTCCTGCTTCATTGCATTTCTATATTTTGCAGGCGTTATTCCCATATGCTTTTTGAATCGCCTAATAAAACTAGAAGAATCATGATAACCCACAGAAGCTCCTATGTCTTGAATTGACAATTCTGTTTCAGTAAGGAGTTCTTTGGCTTTTTCCATACGCCTCAATAGCAGGTATTCCGAAGGATACATGCCTGTATGCTCCTTATATGTTAACGACAGATTTGCAGCGCTCATATTATACATATCTGCAATTGTACCCATACTAAGATCAGGATCGGAGTAATTTTTGCGAATATACTCAATAATCTCCCCTATTACAGGATCATCTTTATCGGTGTTTCTCTCTTCTTTTGAAAGGATATCATTACAAAGCTGCCGTAGAATATCAATTAAATCCGAAACTTTTCTACACTTAGACAATTCAAAAATATCATAGTACTGTATAGTATCTTTAGAAACATCTCCATAACTGAGATATTTATTTAGAAGCAGACCAATAATATCATTGTATATAATACGAAAAGCGAATAACGAAAACTTTTTATCTGTGAGAATTTGTAATAACTCGTTAATACGGTCATTTAGTGCGCGTGCATCGCCTGCGTAAAGAGCTTTACGAAATCCGTCAATATAGTTTTGTGAGAACGGCTCAATGTCTTTTGCTGCCGAACTGACATCAGAAAACCATAAGACGCGCTCATTTCCCATGACAAATCGATTGTCGTATGCCGTTCCAGCTTCGAAATATGCAGCGGTAGCTTCAGAAAAGTCAACATGTATATTACTTACAGCTATTACCGCTTCACTATCTATTGAGGAAAGGATAGTCTTTGCATTATTAACCCATAATTCCAGCGCTTCTTTTGTATTACCAAATAGTAGGTACAAATATTGTTCCTGATCAACAATTTCCATACCATATCCATTAGCGTTCTCTTCATTTTCAGGCAAGGCAAATAAGTCGTCCAGCCATTCATCTTCAGGGGAAATCAGCGACATAAGTAGAACACAGTAAAAGTCACAATTGATGCGCATTCCTAGCTTCTCGGCTTCCCTAACTGCCTTTTCACGAGGAGAAATCCGACCTTTTACAAACTTCTTTATAAAGTCGGCTTGACAAGCTGCTTTACTTTCATCAAGACGGGAATGCAAAGCCAAATTTTGTCCTTTTAAGGTTTCTATTCCCCTTCGAATAGAGGTGAACCCATCATCTGAATTCGTATCATCACCAATACTTTTCTGCAATTCTTTTATAGGCCTTACGTGCATGCGGGAAAAATAAACAACCAACAAGCTACAAGGTATACATAACAAAAGCATAAATAACGCAAACGTCAATCGTGAACGTGCTGTTTGCAATTCCACTGTTTCATGCGGGATGAGTGACACATAATGCATATCAAGGTTGCTACCATCTTGAGCAAATAACAGGTACTTTTCACCGTCTTCTGTTTTTATATTCCGTACAATTGTGCCCTCAATTCCAGATATTTCGTTGCGGATGACGTCATCAGGAATGTCGATCGGACGGGTTGCTGCTAGAACTTCATGACCATAGAATATGTACATATTTCGCATTCTATTTATTTCATCTATTAACATACGCTCGTACGAACTATCTCTCACAAGAAAAATTGCGTTACCTACGGTAAACCTGCCATCCATACGCAAAGGTATAATAATGGTTGTAATTTTTTTATTCGCGTCACTGATTAAAACACTCTGAACACTTTTGTTTGGTAAAATATATATGTCTTCACGTTTGCTTTGTAAGATGGATCGTAATGAGTCGGATGGAATATTATCATAATGCATAAGTTTCTCGGCATATGTTTTAAGTGAAACCGAAGTACCAGAAGAATACAAATATTCATCTTCATAGAAAGTAACATATAGCTGATCAAAAAAGCTATCAGCATTATATGAAGCTAAATATTCCTTTAGATTATATGCCCTCATAGCATTACCTTCAAGCATAAATGGCGCTACATATGGTGAAAGGCTAATTTGATTTGCAATATTAATAAGTGCGGTTAACTTCTCTTCATGCTGTATCCTTAAAGCACTAAGGCGATTAGTATTTTCTTCTACAATGCTGTCATGAATAGCTGAAGTATAGCTATTATTAACATAAATTCCTACACCAATAAAGAGTATAGCCATAACAACTGCATATGAGATTATGTAACGATGTAAAAGAGAACGAAAAACAACCTTCTTCATTGCACATGTGCAACCATTCACAGGCGGCACGGAATCCGTCCATATAGCCTGGGAACATAACTTTTTGGTCATCATCAATACATGCATATACCCATCTTTGGAGCGGTACACCGAAGTTTGCAAAATGA
>JAAYPS010000133.1 GCA_012519655.1 Clostridiaceae bacterium
AGATAAGCTTTGGCAGTTGGTGAAGATTGGCCTACCTGCAGGGGTGCAAGGGTCAATATTCTCTCTTTCAAATGTATTGGTTCAGTCTTCTGTTAATTCATTTGGTTCAGATGTTATGGCTGGAAATTCAGCAGCTGTTAATCTTGAAGGATTCATATATGTTTCAATGAATTCCTTTTATCAGGCTGCATTAACATTTACAGGTCAAAATGTTGGTGCCAAAAAATACGAGCGTATCAACAAAATACTTGGAATAAGTCTGTTAACAGTTTTTGTGACGGGATTAGGATTGTGTATGATATTGAGAGTTTTTGGAGAATCACTCTTAGGTATATATTCACCTGACAACGAAAAAGTTATAGCTTATGGGATGTTAAGGATTAATATCATAACTGCTACTTATTATTTTTGTGGTATGATGGATGTAATGGTTGGTATGATGAGAGGTATGGGTAAATCATTTATGCCAATGCTAATGTCTATTATTGGGATATGTGGTATCAGGATTGCATGGGTATTACTTGTATTTCCACAGCATCGGGATCTGCAAACTCTGTATATATCGTACCCAATTTCCTGGATTTTCACATTCTTTATACACTTTATTTCTTTCTGGATCGCAAAGAAAAGGCTTGTAGCTAAAGAAGGTGAGTTGGAAGTACAGCCAGTATAATGATACCTAAACCTATATGTGTACATAGTGCGATAAGTTGTCATAATAGAAAAGAAGGTTAACATATGCAAATATTAGTTGATGCTGATGCCTGTCCAGTTAAGCAAATAATAGTCCGGTTGGCGAAAAAGCATAATATTCCTGTAACAATGCTCATTGATACGTCCCACGAACTTAGCGATGGTTACAGCACCGTCATCACCGTGGATAAGCAGGCTGACAGTGTGGATTATGCACTGATGAACTTGCTAACTTGTGAGGATATTGTGGTGACGCAAGATTTTGGTTTAGCTGCTATGGTCATTGGCAAAGGTGCTAAAGCCATCAACCAAAACGGGCTGATCTTTACCGAGGAAAATATTGATAGGCTGCTGTTTGAGCGACATATCGGACAAAAGGTACGCCGAAGCGGTGGACGTACAAAAGGTCCAGCCAAACGAACAAAGGATGATGATGCCCGATTTGAGGCAGCGTTTGAGAGTTTACTGCAGAGTAATGAATAATTGTAGCTTACTTGCTTCAATTTAGTTTATTTCTGTGGTTTTATAATAGGGCAATGCAACCGTTTCATAAGAGAAAAAGAATAATAGAGTAATTTTGTAACATCACAAGATTTTTGACGGTATAAATGATTAAAAGTAAATTATTATCTACTACAGTGTAGAAGTTATACTTTTGTGATAAAATAAATATACAATCAATCATATAATTAATTACATAATGTTTAAAGTCAGAGAGCTTGTTTATTTTGGCAGTAGCAGGGTATTAAGAAAATAGCTCAAACGAGTATTTTCTTACAAGTAGGACTGCTGATACTTTTGTGTTCCTATTTTATAAACAAATACAAAGGGAGGGATTTTATGTTTCCGAAGAACATGTCCGAAGCATGGAAAACCACATTAATAATTCTTTCAATTGTAATCCCAGTTATTGCAGTACTAATAATATTGTTAGTGTGGTATAAACGCACTAATGATAAGGCTACAGAGAATTAATTAAGAATTATAGAAGGTAGAAATATGTTTAGTGAATTCTCCAGGACTGAGCTTTTAATTGGCGAGGATGCTTTGCAAAAACTTAAGAAATGTAAAGTAGCTATCTACGGTGTGGGCGGAGTTGGATCTTTTGTGGTTGAAGGGCTTGTCAGATCTGGTGTTGGTAAGTTTGTGCTTATCGACAATGATGTAGTAGACATTACAAATATTAACCGCCAACTTCATGCTACTAGTAAAACTATAGGCAGAGTTAAAGTTGAAGTTATGCGTGATAGGATCCTTGAAATAAATCCAAGCGCAGAAGTTGAAGCAATAAGAAAGTTTTATTTACCGGGATGCGCTATGGATACTATTCAAGGAAACGAGGATTATATCGTTGATGCAATTGACACTGTTACTGCAAAAATTGATTTAATCGTTAATGCAAAAAAGCTTGGAATACCTGTTATTAGTGCTATGGGTGCTGGAAATAAACTTGATCCTACCCAGTTTGAAGTTTGCGATATATATAAAACTTCTGTTTGCCCTCTTGCAAAAGTTATGAGAAGAGAGCTAAGAAAACGAGATGTCACCTCACTAAAAGTTGTGTATTCAAAAGAGCAACCCATAAAGCCCAACGATCCAGGTAGAAGTGATTGTATCAAAACTGACAAAACTATTGATAGCTCATATGATGAAAGCAGCTATGATACAGCATTTGCCTGTTCAGATGAATCGAAAAGCAGAGGTGTCAAGCGTCAAACACCCGGAAGCATATCTTTTGTACCATCCGTTGCAGGTCTTATAATAGCAGGGGAAGTTGTTAAAGATTTGATAAAATAACAATATATTATTATCATTTTTTAACATTTCATTTAATTTTCTTAATGTATATGTTTTATTTTAATTTATTATTATATAATGGAATTACTGAGGACGAATTCCATATTATTTTATTGTCCGATTGAAAAGCACGATGTGTTATGCTCATATACAAATGCTTTTAATTAGTAACTTATAATTATTTTATTTTTTTATTTGGAAGGTGGAAGGGCTTTGAATGAAGCATTAGAATCATATAAAAAGCAAATAAACAAAAAAAAGGCAGCAGTTCTAGGGTTTGGCATAAGTAATAGACCGCTATCAAAAACTCTTGCAAAATGGGGAGCAGACGTAACTGTTTTCGATAAGAAAAATGAAGAGGATTTTCCCTCCCTTACAGAGTATAAAAATAACGGTATAAAATTTTCTCTTGGTCAAGGATATTTAGATAATCTTCATGGTTATGATATAATTTTTCGCTCTCCAGGTATGAGGTTTGATATTCCCGAAATACAGAGAGAATTAGCAAATGGTGCTAAGCTGTCATCTGAAATTGAAGTTTTTATGGAAGTTTGTCCTGGTACTATTTATGGCGTTACTGGAAGTGATGGTAAGACCACAACAACTACATTAATATATGAAATGTTAAAAGAAGAAGGTTATAATTGTTATTTGGGTGGGAATATAGGAACGCCTCTAGTCGATAAAGTTGAAGATATTAAAAGTTGCGATAGGGTAGTCCTTGAGTTGTCGAGTTTTCAGCTCCTTACAATGAAAAACAGCCCCCATATAGCTGTTATTACAAATCTTTCTCCTAACCATCTTGACATACATAAATCCATGGAAGAATATATTGATGCTAAAAAGAATATTTACAAATATCAAATAAATAGTGGGAGAACTATACTAAATTACGATAACCCAATAACAAGAAGTTTTATACCTGAAATAAACGGGAAATTAGCACTGTTTAGCATTTTGCAGGAGTGCGAAACCGGAGCATATTTATATCAAAATCGTATTTTTTACAGAGAAAATAAAGTTGAAAAAGGAATTATGCCTATTGGCCAGATAAAACTACCGGGTATGCACAATGTTGAGAATATGCTTGCAGCAATATCGGCTGTAATACCAGAAGTAAGTATTAAATCCATTGTAAGTGTAGCAAAAAACTTTTCAGGAGTGGAACATAGAAACGAATTTGTACGTAGTATTAACGGAGTATCATTCTACAATGATTCTATTGGTTCTAGTCCTACCCGTACTACAGCCACAATAAAGGCATTTAATAATAAAGTGATCTTAATTGCAGGAGGTTATGACAAAAATCTCTGTTATGATAATCTTGGGGAAATAATCTATAATCATGTTAAAGCTATGGTACTCTTAGGGGATACTGCAGAAAAAATAGAGCAATCTTATAAGAAATATTTAGGAAGGTCACATAATTCAACCATTCCAGTGATAAAAGCTAAAGATATGGAGGATGCAGTGAAAAAAGCATACAACCTTGCAGAAAGTGGTGATTGTGTTGTTTTATCCCCTGCCAGTGCAAGTTTTGACTTGTATTCTAATTTTATGGAAAGAGGTAATCATTTTAAGGAAATAGTCAGTGGATTATAATAAAGTATTCGGGGGTTAGATTATGGAAAACAAATCTATTATGCAAAGTATTACCGCTAATATTGAGAAAGTTATGGTGGGGCAGAGTGGAGCTGCGAAGTTAATGGTAATTTGTATGGCAGCGGGCGGACATGTACTAATTGAGGATGTACCCGGTATAGGTAAAACCACATTAGCGCATGCTCTTGCAAGATCTATTGGTGTATCCTTCAATAGAATTCAATTCACCCCTGATATACTGCCCTCTGATATAACAGGCTTTTCCATGTATAACCCGAAAACATGCGAGTTTGAGTACCGGCAGGGTAGTATCATGAGCAATATTGTTCTGGCGGATGAAATCAATCGTACTTCTCCAAAAACTCAAGCCAGTATGTTAGAGGTTATGGAAGAGAGGCATGTTACAGTTGATGGAGTTTCCTATGATGTGCCCGATCCTTTCATGGTAATAGCTACCCAAAATCCTGTAGAATATATGGGTACATACCCTCTTCCAGAAGCACAGCTTGACAGGTTTCTAATGAAGATTACAATGGGATATCCGAGCAAAGATCATGAAATTGATATTCTATTCCGATTCCAAAAAGAAAGTCCAATGCGCAAGCTCCAGCCCGTTGTTGATGGAAAAGAAATATCACAGTTGCGCTCCCAGGTAAAAAATGTTCATGTTGAAAGAGCAATAGGCGACTATATTGTTGAGATTGTGCAAAGTACTAGGAGAGAGGAAAATGTACTTTTAGGATGTAGCCCAAGAGCTTCAATATACTTAATGCGTGCATCTCAAGCACTTGCTCTTTACATGGGGCGGGATTATGTTATACCTGACGATGTTAAAAGCCTGGTGATACCTGTTTTAGCACATCGAATGGTTCTAAGACAGGAAGCTCGAATAAGAAAGATAACTTGTGAAAACGTACTTACTGATTTGTTGATGAACATCAAAGTTCCCACTTAAGTCAAATAAGGGGAAACCTTATGAAGAGAAGCAGAATTAACTATCTAATAATATTAATATTATCCTTTGTCTATATATTATTTGATGGAGGATTCCTTCCATATACTCTTTTTTATATTGTTTTATTACTTCCAGTAGCATCTATCATTTATATTATTATAGTTTATAACACGTTTAGGTATGTTGAGAAGCTTAATAAACGTGAATATAAAAAGGGTGAAATGCTGGACTATACGTTAAGAATCGAAAACAGCACTCCGCTATTCATTACATATTTTACTGTTTATATGCATATGGAAGGTCAAATGCTGATAAAGGGAATGAAAAATGAACACCTGATACTTAAACCATTTAGTAAACAGGAGTTTAGTTTCAATGTTCCAATTTTATACCGTGGAAAATATAAAGTTGGGATATCCCATATTGAAATACGTGATTTTCTAAACCTTATTTCAGTTAAATACTTGCCAGGCGAAACCAAGCTAATACGCGTTTATCCTCGAATTTTACCAATGGAGCAACATAATATTCAGTATGTAAGAGTAGCAGAAAATGAGTACTTGTCTCACAATAAGGAAACTGGTCATTCAGAAGTAAGAGATATTAGAGAGTATATGTACGGAGATAGCCTTAAAAAGATACACTGGAAGCTATCTTCAAAATACAATAAATGGCTAATAAAAGAAACCACAGCATCATCTGAAAAAGAGTTATGGATTTTACTTAATCTTGCACAGCTATATGGAGAAGCAGAAAGTGTTCTAAAAGTTGAGGATATGACTATTGAAACTATTATTTCAGTTGCCAGAGTACTATTAGGTTTAGAAATCACCATAAAGCTTTGTTTTTATAGATCTGAGCAAGTATGTCTTACAATCTCTGATATGAATGGGTTTCTCCAGCTTTATGAATTATTGGCCTTTATACCTTTTGATCAAGCAGTGCCCTTTGAAGATGTTATGGGTTACTTTAATGAAACTATGCCAGAAAGACAAAGCGTTATGCTCTTTTCACCCATTATTGATGGTGAACAAATCGATGGCTTAAACAAGATGGCTAATAGCGGCCATGATCTATCGGTATTTTATTGTGACGTAGCAGATCGAGAAATGAAAAAAGAGTTTATTAGAGTTTTGGAAAAAGAACTACCGGAGCTAGGAATAAAAGCTGTTAAAATGCTTGAAGTGCTTGGAGATACTGAAGAAGACATAGATGATGATAAATTTTCTGCATTATAAGGAGTAATCCCATGAAAAAACGATATATTGATTATTTAATTCTATCGTTTGTTGGAATACTATATACTTTTTCTGTCATTAAAGCGACGCTTATAACCATGCGTATACCTATCGAAGGTTGGCATATGCTTCTTTTTGCGACGGGTGTAATTCTTTTCTATTATCTTGTTTATACCAAAGCTGGTAGGATTGTTTTTTTATGCTCCTGTGCGGTAGCTATTGGTTATACTGTATACAAAGTCTTGATAAACGGTATAACAAATATTTCTATGACTTTAGCTCCTTTGAGTCGGTTAATCTATGTTGCAATACAGGTGGGTACAGGTTACTATGATGAGACAATATCTGATTTATCACTTATGATTTGTATAAGTGTTTTTTCGCTTTTTGTAGCTTTCCCTGTTTACTATTTTTTAGTTAAGAAGTTTAGTTTTTATTTTTTGATTACTCCAGGAGTTGCTTTTTTCATGATTGTCTATGGAATTAATAGGCAAGTGGATAAGCTTTCTTTCTATATTTTTATTACTGTAGCCATTGTTTCTTATATAAGACATATATTTTTATCATCATTAAGTAAAAAGCAAGATTCAGAACAAGCTTCAAGAGTAAGCATGTTTATTTATTTTGTACCCATTGCACTACTTGTTGTATTATTTTCGGCTACGATTCCGGTAAAAGATTACCCGATAGAATGGCCATGGCTTGATGAAAAAATAAATAAAGTGTGGTGGGATTTAAAGGAGCGGTATACAGTTGATAGATATGATGAATTTTCATTGGCAAAAACAGGTTTTGGTGATCCTTCGCGCTTAGGTGGACCTGTACATGCTGATAATACATCCATTTTGTTGGTTACGGCGCCAACGCGTGTGTATTTACGAGGCGCTGTTTATGATGAATATACAGGTTCTGGTTGGGTGCTAACCGACAAATCTCAAGAGGATTATTTTGAAGATAGGGTTTATGATCAAAGGGAGTTTACATATGGCTGGAAAGCAGCGGCAGTAGAATTAGGTATTTATAACCTGGATGAGTTTGAAGAGTATTTGTTAGATACTAACAAGATACACAATGAAAATGTAGATCAGGAAGAATATATTGCATTCTTAAGGAATCAAACCAAACCCGGTGTTTTGGCGTTATTATTCCCTGAAAAAGAAATTACAGTACAGCATTTAAATATTAGAACAATGTCACTTTTTACACCCTTAAAAATGTTTTTGCCAATAAAAGGCCTCTATTCTGAAGCTTATAGGTTAAATGAGGATAGTGAAGGAATCTTCAGGGCAGATAAGAGACTTCGCAAAGACAGTAAATATTATTTTAATTATCTTCAACCTGCTTATGGAATGAAGGCGATGGAGAAATTTCTCCGCCTCAGTGAAGAAGGGATATACGATAGGTTTAATAATAAGATTAACCTACTAATTGAAAAGGTTGAACAAGAGGATGATGGATACAAACTAAAACAGGCATTATTGAATGTTGTTAATACATATGAGATGCTTGGGAATCGAAGAGATGAAATATATCAGTTATATACAAATATCCCTGAACAAATTCCTGAAAGAGTTGTGGAACTTGCAAAGGAGATTACCGCCTCACACAGTTCAACATATGATAAGGTAAAAAGTCTTGAAGATTACTTAAGGAAGAACTATGAGTATAATCTGTATACTAACTATCCACCCGAGGAGCAGGACTTTGTGGATTACTTCTTGTTTGATGGAAAAGAAGGGTATTGCTCATATTTTGCAAGCTCCCTTTGTGTAATGACAAGAGCGGTGGGTATACCATCAAGATATGTAGAAGGTTTCATATTACCGAAAGAAAAAGATAGATATAGCCGCTACCTTGTGACTAACCAGAATGCGCATGCATGGGCAGAAGTATATCTTGAAGGTATTGGTTGGATTACTTTTGAAGCAACCCCGCCAATGGCAGGCGCACTAAACTATTATGTAACTCTTTCAACTTATGATACTAACTTAGCCATACCTGAGTATATAGAGGATTTTGAAGAGGATAGTGTAATTCAGAATGATTTTATACCCGATATCGATGGAGAATATACAGTTAGAAAAAAGATAACATTAGGAACAATCCTTATTTACATATCTGTTTTAATTATATTAATGTTTATAATGAATTTATTGTTTATGCTGGCAAGATGGATTGTGCTACATATTATTTCACCACAAAAAAGCGTTAAGCTATTATATCGATATACTGTTTCGTTGCTGAAACAAGCAGGGAGTAATATGGAAATTGGTCAAACTCCGATGGACTATGCAAGAGCTGTGGATGAACGTTATACTTTTTCAAAGTATGACATGTGCACGATGGTGAAGATATATTACAGTGTAAGGTTTGGTTCTCATGATATTGACAAAGAAAAGTTGAAGTCTGTTTTCTCTTTTGTTTCTGAAGTAAAAGCCAATACAGGAAGAAGCATGTATTTGCTAAAAAGAGTTCTGTATAGGTGTCTACTATTTAAAGGATAAGCAGTTAAACGGGGTGTATCTATATTTTCATTGACATTTTATTATACATTGCCTTAGAATGGGTAAGGTAATGTAAGGAGTGAAATAATGTCGATAGTACGTGAAGATATAAGAAACATTGCTATTATAGCCCATGTAGACCACGGTAAAACAACACTTGTTGATGCTATGCTAAGACAAAGTGGTATTTTTAGAACAAATGAAAAGGTTGCAGATCGTGTAATGGATTCCAATGATCTGGAAAGAGAAAAAGGCATTACAATTATGTCAAAAAATACAGCAGTATTATATAATGGGATCCGTATTAATATAGTAGATACACCTGGCCATGCTGATTTTGGAGGAGAAGTAGAGCGCATTCTTAAGATGGTTGATGGTGTGCTTCTTTTAGTTGATGCATTCGAAGGTCCCATGCCACAAACACGGTTTGTTTTAAAGAAGGCGTTAGCACTAAATTTGAAACCAATAGTTGTCATCAATAAGGTTGATCGCAAGGAAGCACGCTGCCAAGAGGTTATCGATGAAATAATTGAACTTTTTATAGAGTTGGAAGCCAACGACGATCAACTTGAATTTCCTGTGATTTATGCATCGGGAAGAGATGGATATGCGTCTTTAGAGGAAGAGGGAAACTTTAAAGATCTAAGTCCGCTATTTGACTCTATAGTTAAGTTTGTTCCTTCACCAAAGGGTGAAGTAGAAGCGCCTCTACAGTTGTTAATATCAAGCCTTGATTATGATGATTATGTCGGAAGAATTGCAATTGGTAAAATAGAGCGTGGAACAATAAAAAAAGGAGACAAGGTTGTTGTATGCAAAGGTGATGTAGTTGAACCCGTTAAAATTGCAACAATTCAAGTTTTTAGTGGTTTAAATAGAGTAACAGTTGAAAAAGCCCAAGCCGGGGAAATAGTATGTATTACTGGTGTTGAAGATATAACTATAGGTGATACTATTTGTGATGCTGAAAACCCTGAGCCTTTACCATTTATTGAATTGGATGAGCCAACTATATCCATGCAGTTTCTTGTTAATAATAGCCCTTTTGCAGGCACAGAGGGAACTTATGTTACATCAAGGCATTTAAGGGAAAGGCTTTTTAAAGAAAAAGAGACCAATTTAAGCCTTAGAATTGATGAAACCGATTCGCCTGATAGTTTTAAAGTTTCAGGCAGGGGCGAGTTGCATTTATCCATACTTATTGAGACCATGCGAAGAGAAGGCTATGAGTTTCAGGTATCTAAGCCCGAAGTTATTACTAAGTATATAGATGGAGTATTGCATGAACCAATTGAATATGTATCCATCGATGTACCAGAAGAGTACATGGGTGCAGTAATGGAAGAGATGGGTTCGAGAAAAGGTGAGCTTGTGAATATGCGTGCTCCAGAGCAAGGCTTTACTAGACTTGAATACAAGATACCATCGAGAGCACTAATTGGTTTTCGTTCTAAGTTTTTGACGACCACTAGGGGAAATGGTATAATGAATCATGTTTTTGATGGATATGAACCATATAAAGGGGAAGTACATGCTCGAGATCGTGGTTCAATAGTTGCATGGGAAACAGGAGAAGCCGTCACTTATGGCTTATACAATGCACAGGAAAGAGGAGCATTGTTTATCGGACCCGGACAGCAAGTTTACGAAGGCATGGTTGTAGGTGAGAGTGCAAGGGTTGAAGATGTAGTTATTAATGTATGTAAGAAAAAGCATGCTACAAATATTAGAGCTGCTGGTTCAGACGATGCACTTAAGCTTGTACCCATTAAGGTATTGAGTCTTGAAGCTTGTTTGGAGTTTATAGCCGAAGATGAGCTGGTAGAGGTAACTCCTGAGAGTATTCGAATAAGAAAAAAGATACTTAATTCCACATTGAGGGCCAAAGCAGGTAAGAAAAAGGAAAAATAAAGATATCTGCTAACATTGGAAGGTGAATCCATGGCGAAACAAGGTAAGAAAAAGAAAAGACGGTTTCTGAGATTTTTAATATTTGTTGTGATATGCATGGCACTGTTTTTCTCTTCGGCTTATGTCTCATATTCTTATTTGACCAAATATGGAATAGAATATGCTTCTAAAGGTACAATTGAGATACCAAAAGAAGAACAAATAGAGATTGAGATACCAGAAGGTTATGGTACCGCTGATGTTGCGGCTTTACTTGAAAAGGAAGGGTTTGTTGAGTATCCATGGCTTTTTAGATTTTTTTCTAAGTTAAATGGTTATGATGCTAAATATAAAGCAGGTAAACATATTGTAAGCAGGGAGTTGAACTATGAAGGGCTAATGTTGGTATTAACCAGCGATCCAGTTGCCGATCCAACTAAAGATATGAGAGTTCCTGAAGGTTTCACTGTGGTTGAACTGGCTGATTATTTATCAGAAAGAAATTTTGTTGATAAAGATGAGTTTGAAGCCTTGTGTAAAATAAAAATCAAAAAATTTAAGTTTTTAGAAAATGTACCCGATAGAAAATACCCATTGGAAGGTTATTTATATCCAGATACCTACAAGATAGATGTGAAATGGAGTGAGGAGGAAATCGTAGACAGGCTCCTTAGAGAGTTTGATACTATTTTCAAGCCTGAATATTATGAGAGAGCAGAAGAGTTGGGTATGACAGTTGACGAAGTTGTAACACTTGCATCTATTATTGAGTTGGAAGCAAAATATGCATCTGATTACAAAAAAATATCCAGCGTTTTCCACAATAGATTAAATAGTAGAGGTTTTCCGTATTTGCAAACAGATGTAACGCTACAATATGCCAGAATCATGGCAGGCCTTGGCAGAATTCAAATATTAACTAACAAGGATAAGGAGATAGATAGCCCTTATAACACATATACCCATCAAGGGCTTCCACCCGGACCTATCTGCTCACCACGGGCAGAAGCTATTGAAGCAGCGTTATATCCTGATAATACGAATTATTTCTTCTTTTTCTCGCCACCGGATGGCTCTGTTATTTATAACGAAACATTAAGTGGACATAACAAGGATCTTAATTCATATGGAATGCTTGATTAGTTTAAATATTTCATAAGGCTCATTTACTTAAATACGATGCATTAAACTGTTTATTAGGTTATCCTCAATCATTGATTTTGGATAACCTTATTGTTAGAATAATTATGAAGTCATTAAGTTGCATATTTAATTTTTTATTAGGTTATAAATTTATTATGTTTTATTAATTAATTATAATTTGGAGTGTATTCTCATTGGAAGAAGAAATTACGTATCCATATATCAACAGCTATTTATCAAAAATTCTAAAATACTCAGACCCACTGTTAAATGAAATGGAAGAGTATGCTGCGAAAAACCATATTCCCATTGTACAACCTGAATCAGCAAGAATTTTAAGTGTTATATGTAATATATCGAAGCCAAAACGGATTCTTGAGGTTGGTACAGCCATTGGTTATTCGTCAATTATCCTTTCTAACTCCATGCATAAAAATGGTATTATTGATACTATTGAGTTGGATGAAGATATGGCTGAAAGGGCAAGAGAATATATTGTAAGAGCTGGCTTAGACCGCAAGATTCGCATACTACAGGGAGATGCAGCCGAAGTACTACAATGCCTGAGTACACCATATGATTTTATATTCCTTGATGCTGCAAAAGGTCAATATATTGAGTTCCTGCCATTTTGTCTAAGGTTACTTAATCCGGGTGGTGTATTTGTAACAGATAATGTGCTCTATAAAGGGATGGTAGCAAAAGATGGTATTGTCAAGCATAAACATAGGACAATTATCGTAAACTTAAGGGAATATTTACAAAGTCTATGCCAGAATCCAGATTTAAATACGAGTATAGTTCCAGTTGGAGATGGAATTGCAATATGCGTTAAAAATGAAGACAAAAAGGAGAATTTTACATGAGTATAGAACTTCTTGCTCCAGCAGGTAATTTGGAGAAAATGAAAATGGCAATAAAATATGGGGCAGATGCTGTATATCTTGCTGGTCCTAATTTTGGTTTAAGAGCTGGGGCAGGCAATTTCTCCATAGAAGAAATGAAAGAGGGACTAAAATTTGCACATGACAGAAACAAAAAAGTGTATGTGACAATGAACATTCTACCTCATAATGACGACCTAGTGGGGATGGAGAATTATATAACTACAATTTCAGATATGGGGATAGATGCTGTTATTGTTTCAGATCCAGGCATTTTTTCATTAGTTAAAGAGCTAAATC
Source organism: Clostridiaceae bacterium (assembly GCA_012519655.1). Classification (GTDB taxonomy): domain Bacteria; phylum Bacillota; class Clostridia; order DSM-8532; family DSM-8532; genus Thermoclostridium. The sequence continues at coordinate 13,007 of JAAYPS010000133.1, forward strand.
CATCCATGCCTATTCATATTAGTACCCAAGCCAATGTTACGAACTATAAAAGTGCTCTGTTCTGGAAGAAGCTCGGTGCTTCAAGAATTATAGCTGCAAGAGAAATGTCATTAAAGGAATTATCCTTTATACATCAACAGGTTCCCGACCTTGAATTAGAAGCTTTTGTTCATGGTGCAATGTGTATTTCATACTCTGGTAGATGCCTATTGAGCAATTTTATGTGTGGCAGGGATGCCAATCGTGGCGATTGTGCCCAATCATGCCGCTGGAAGTATCACTTAGTCGAGGAGAAACGGCCGGGAGAATATTTTCCTGTTATTGAGGATGAGAAGGGTACTTTTATATTTAACTCAAAAGATCTATGCATGATAGAACATATACCGGAGCTTGTTAAGGCAGGGGTTACGAGTTTCAAAATTGAAGGCAGAATGAAAAGTGCTTTTTATGTTTCTACTGTTGTACGTGCGTATCGTATGGCAATAGATGCTTATTTGGCGGATCCGGATAATTATGTGTTTAAGACAGAATGGTTAGATGAGGTATGTAAAGTAAGCCATAGAAGTTTTAGTACAGGATTTTTCTTTGACAAACCCGGAGCAGATAGTCAAAACTATAAAAGCAGTAGTTATATAAAGAATTATGATTTTATCGGCATTGTCATATCATATGATGAGAAGAATAAGACTGCGTTAATAGAACAAAGAAATAGAGTTTTTTCGGGAGATGAAATTGAAATAATTCAACCAGTGGGACCTGATATCACTTTTACTATTTCTGGTATGGTTGATGAGGATGGATGTCAAATAGAGAGTGCACCTCATCCACAGATGAAATTTACCATTAAAGTGCCAGAGCCTGTTTCACCAGACTCAATCCTTAGGAAAAAACATTAAGATACTAGCTTGATAACTGCGTGTAACTAATAAAACATGATTACTTATTACTGGACGATTTTGAAAATAAAATTGTATATCTTGATTTTCCCAAAAATAAATTATATGCTATAAGTAGCAAAATGGATTGGAGGTAATTATATGGCATTCATGGATGATTTAAAGAAATTTACTAACAAGGTTGCTAAAAAAACTGGAGACACGGTAGAGGTATCTAAGCTCAATATGAGCATTTCACAAGAAAGAAGTAAAATTAACAAACTCTATTCAGAAATTGGAAAAGCTGCATATGAGGAATACAAAGCAGGAAATGATGTAGGATTTACCGATAAATGTGAGGTTATTGCCGAGCATGAAGCAACTATTGAACAATTACAGCAGAAAATTCTTGAAATTAAGAACGTCAAAAATTGCCCTTCGTGTGGTGCTGAAGTAGGTTTAGAAACTGGATTTTGCCCCCAATGTGGTGCAAAACAATAAAACCCGTATGGATGAATTTATAACTTCAGATAAAATCATACCTAAAAATAATTTTGAAACCAAAGATGAGATTAGAAGAAAATCAAAAGAACTGCGAAATTTGATTGACATAAATATTATTACTAAAAATAGCGATATAATCCAGGAAAAAGTACTTAATCATTCATGGTTTGAGCAATCTAAAACTGTTTTTGTTTATGTGTCCACAGGAAGTGAAGTCAGAACATCAAATATTATAAGGATGGCTCTTAAGAAGGGGAAAAATGTTTGCGTGCCGAGGGTAATACCTGGTATAAAAATGGAAGCTGTACCTATAAGTAATATTGAAAAGGATCTGCAGTTGGGTTTTTATAATATAATGGAACCTAAACCTTGTCTATTGCCTATTAAGGAAGAGAAAATAGATTTGGTGATAGTACCTGGATTAGCATTTGATAGAAGAGGCTTCCGTTTAGGTTATGGTGGTGGCTATTACGATAAATATTTACCGCTTTTGTCGAGTACCTGTAAGACTATAGGGGTTGCATTTCATAGTCAAATATTTGAAGCATTACCTGTTGATGAACATGATAAGGCAGTAATGATGGTTATAACCGATAGAGAAATAATTGCGTATTTTGGCACTTAAAGCTAAAAACGCTTTTTTTTCAATAAAATATCCGGGGGGATTAATATGCAAATATATCTATGTTTTCCGGGTGGAAAGCACAAAGCACTAACTATGAGTTACGATGATGGGAAATATCAGGATAGAAAACTAATTGAAATTTTCAATAAATATGGTATTAAAGGGACATTTCATTTGAATTCTGATTTGTTAACCAATCCGGAACGCATTTCAAAAGATGAGATTAATAGTTTATACCAAGGGCATGAAGTTTCGGCGCATACTTGTACTCATCCAACAATAGCAAGATGCCCTAAAGAGCAGATTGTTCAAGAACTATATAACGACCGTGTTAAACTTGAACGTATTGTTGGATATCCTGTACGTGGTCTATCTTATCCTAATGGTTCGCATAATAAGCAAATAAGAGACATTCTTCCAAGTTTAGGTTATGAATATGCACGTACAGTTGAAGAAACGAAGGACTTTGGTATACCTGAAGATTTTTTTCAATGGAAAGCAACATGTCACCATAATCGTGATTTAATGAATCTGGGGGAGAAGTTCATTAATTTATTTAAAAAACAATACTTGTATTTAATGTATGTGTGGGGACATAGTTATGAGTTTGATAATGATGATAATTGGGATTTAATAGAGAACTTTTGTAAAATGGTTGGAAACAGAGATGACATATGGTATGCAACAAATATTGAAATTGTTGATTATTTAAAAAGCTATGAATTGTTAAGGTTTTCTGCTTCTATGGATTTCGTTATTAACCCTATGGCTAATTCGGTTTGGCTAAGTGTTGATGGTCAGATTCTCGAGATAAAGGGCGGAAGTCGAGTTGTTTTTACGGAGGATTAAATGGGTTCTTTTGTTCATTTACATGTTCATACCGAATTTTCTCTTCTGGATGGGGCAAATCGCATAGGTCCCCTTGTTGAGAGGGTTAAAGAATTGGGAATGGATGCCATTGCTATAACAGATCATGGTTCTATGTTTGGAGTTATTGACTTTTATAAGGCATGTAAAAAAGCGGGCATAAAACCAATTTTGGGCTGTGAAGTATATACAGCTGCTCGTACGAGGTTTGATAAAGATGCGAGACTTGATTCCGATCAAGGCCACTTAATTCTCCTTGCTAAGAACAATATTGGTTATAAGAATTTAATGAAAATTGTATCAGCAGCATATACAGAAGGATTTTACTATAAACCACGTGTGGATGTTGAACTATTGAGGAAATTCAGTGAAGGGTTAATATGTTTAAGTGCATGTCTAGGAGGGGATGTTCCCAACGCATTGCTCAACAATCAATATGACAAGGCTAAAAAAATAGCCATACAATTTAACGAAATATTTGGACAAGGAAATTTTTACCTTGAGCTTCAACACAATGGCATTGAGGAGCAGAAAATTGTAAATCAAGGTATTTTGAAACTGTCTAAAGAAACTGGCATTCCACTGGTTGCAACAAATGACGTTCATTATTTAAAAAGACAGGATGCAAGAGCTCAAGAAATCCTAATGTGTATCCAAACTTTAAAAACCATTGAAGACGAGGAACGCATGCAGTTTGAAACAGATGAGTTGTATCTAAAGCCCCCGGAGGTAATGAAAGAACAGTTTAATTATTGTGAAGAGGCCATTATTAACTCAGTTAAAATTGCACAGATGTGTAATGTGGAAATAGAGTTTGGTAACCTTCACTTACCCGAGTTTATTGTTCCTGACAATGGGGATGCTTTTGAATATCTTAAAGAACAATGCTTAAAAGGTTTTAAGAAAAGATATGGAGATAGGATAGAGTTATTGCAGCGACTGGATTATGAGCTTTCTACTATAAAAAGTATGGGTTTTGTAGACTACTTTTTAATAGTATGGGATTTTATACGTTTCGCAAAGGATAACGGAATAATGGTGGGACCGGGTAGAGGTTCTGCGGCTGGTAGCATTGTTTCCTACTGTCTTGAAATTACAAATGTCGATCCCATTCGCTATAATCTTATTTTTGAACGTTTTTTGAATCCCGAACGTATAAGTATGCCAGACATTGACATTGATTTTTGCTTCGAGCGTCGTGGTGAAGTAATTGATTATGTTGTAAATAAATATGGCAAAGATAGAGTAGCTCAGATTATTACTTTTGGTACACTTGCTGCACGTGCTGGTATCAGGGATGTTGGCAGAGCACTGGCTATTCCATATGCAGAAGTAGACAAAATCGCGAAAATGATACCCATGCAGATAGGTATGAACATCAAGAAGGCGTTAAAAATAAACAGTGAACTACAAAGTATATATGAAAGTGATGCCCGTATTCACGAACTAATTAGCACGGCTATGCTTCTTGAGGGAATGCCTCGACATGCTTCAACACATGCCGCGGGAGTGGTGATATCAAAAGAACCTATAACTGAGTATGTTCCACTATATCAAAGTGACAGCAATATATCCACACAGTTTCCCATGAATACTTTAGAAGAGCTTGGTCTTTTGAAGATGGATTTTTTAGGTCTAAGAACTCTAACAGTAATTAGGGATACTATTAACTTGGTTGAAGAAAACCATGGCATAAAAATTGACGTTGACAATGTTGATATTAATGACCCGGGAATATATCAAATGATTAGCAAAGGTGATACACTTGGTGTTTTCCAGCTGGAGAGCAGTGGAATGACACAGTTTATGACTGACTTAAAGCCTTCATGCATAGAAGATATAATAGCGGGGATATCATTATACCGTCCAGGCCCCATGGATCAAATTCCTAAATATATTAAAAATAAGAAAAACCCTGAGATAATAAAATGTGCTCACCCTCTTTTAGAACCTATCTTAGATGTGACATATGGATGTATTGTATATCAGGAACAGGTATTGCAAATTGTAAGGCAGCTAGGAGGGTACTCTCTTGGCAGGGCAGATTTAGTCCGTAGAGCAATGGCGAAAAAGAAAATGGATGTAATGGAGCAAGAGCGCCAAAAATTTGTCTATGGTGAAACTGACAAGGATGGAAATGTCGTAATCCCTGGTGCCATAAGAAACGGTGTAGATGAGAAAACTGCAAATGAAATTTACGATGAAATGATTGACTTCGCAAGTTATGCTTTCAATAAGTCCCACGCCGCAGGATATGCTGTTATTGCATGCCAAACTGCATATTTAAAATATTATTATCCTGTTGAGTTTAT
>JAAYPS010000134.1 GCA_012519655.1 Clostridiaceae bacterium
TATTGATTGTATGGGGGTATTCATATGAAAAAGTATTATTACGCCAGATATGTTCCTTATTTGAGGACACGTTACATAAATCGTCACCGTTCCAATGCAAGCGTACATATTAGAAATTTTACAGCTTTTGTCCGTTTAATAATATGCATTTTGTGCTTTATTGCTACAATAAACGGGATTTGTAACAACTTTTACAATGCAGTTGATAATATTGTAGAATACAAGGCATCTCAGCTTGTTAATGAGTATATAGACAATGGAGTTTTATCTGCATCTGCACTTTTCCATGATAAAAAGTTTATTAGTGTTGGATACCGTAATGACGGTAGTGTCACATCTGTTGAGACAAATGCCATTGAAGTGAACAGTTATGCATCAATAATATCTGATAACATACAAAAGAGAATAAAAGAAACCGAGCATGAAAAAATAAAGGTACCATTAGGTTCTGTTACAGGGAAAAAGCTCCTGTCCTCCCTTGGTCTATCAATACCATACCGTATAATTCCTGCCTCAAAGGTTTCTGTAATACCAAATTCTGTTTTCTTGGATGCAGGAATGAACCAAACTCTACATCAATTAAGAATGAATGTTACTGTAAAAGTTAACATTCTATTTCCTATAATAAGCAGGGAAGAGATAATAAGTAGGGATGTTATTGTATCCGAAACTGTTATCGTAGGAGAGGTACCTAAAGTATTATTAGAAAACTCCCATTAAGCAAACAGACTATCAGAAAACTCTAAATAAACCATTAGGCTATCAATAAAAACTCATTAAACTATTTGTAGACTATCAGAAAAATCTTATTAGTTATTGCTCTTTATGAGACTACATATTTAAGTCACACTGTGCAATGTGTTGTGGTACAAGCCTTATGTAAAAGCTTCACTTGGTATTTTGCAAAGCATTACATGACATTTATCAAATTTGGATATTGAGTTGTGCAATATTTGTGGTAGTACATAGAGGCTTGCCAACACATTTTGCATATCTGCCTTTTGTTTTAAGACAATTTGTAAACCTTTATTGATGGGAAATATTTATCAATAATTAGGAAATATTAACACGCAGGGTGAATTAGTATTGCAGTTTTAAAAAAAATCGATACAATAGATTCATAATGTATAGTATTCATTAAGTATACAAATACCAGGCAATGCCATATAGGCATTAGTAATAATTTTTCAGGAGGCTTAGAAGTAATGGCTGATATTACAGTTGCTAAAGTTATGCAAAAGATGGTAGAATATTTCCACGGTGATGCTAAGCGAATCCAACATGCAATAAAGGTTCACTCCTTTTCAAGAAATATTGCATTATTATCTGATCTTAAGATGGACAAGCTTACAGTTCTAGAAATCACAGCACTGCTACATGACATAGGAATACATGAATGTGAACGCAAATATAACTCTACGGCAGGTCATTACCAAGAAATTGAAGGTCCGCATATCGCGAGGTCTCTTCTTAATGGTATTGCTCTTGAACAGGACGATATTGACAGAATTACTTATTTAATTGGTCATCATCATAGTTATCATCTGGTTGATGGAATAGATTTTCAAATATTAATTGAAGCAGACTTTCTTGTAAACTTATATGATGATAAAGCAGATGAAGAAGGTATACTGCAGATTAGAGAAAAATATTTTAGGACAAGTATAGGGAAACAGATTCTAAATGATATGTTTGATCTTGAGAATTAGAGGTGAAGTCCATGCCACTTATCCATCTGGTATTAGCAGGTAGTGATTTCCAATATGTTAATCGACTATCACAGTGGTTTATAGAAAACAAATCATCTCAGTTTCAAATCTCAGCTTTTACCGAGAAAGAAAGTTTTCTAAATTTTCTTTCTCAAAGTGAAAATGAAATAGATGTTATACTTGCTGAAGAAAGCTTTCTTATCGAATACCCAGGTATAAATGAGACTTGTGTTATTTTAGGTAGAGCTGTGAAACTAACAAACCATCCAGCAATAGAAAAGTACCAGAGTGCATCTTCTATATGTTCGCAAGTCATATCTGCTATTTCGAAGAATTCTAATAAGGCTATAAAATGGAATACGGTGAGGAAAAGCGAGCTTGTTGTGTGTTATTCACCTAATATATATTTGAAATCAACTATTGCCATTTTGCTTTCCTTGTTAAGTATAGAACATGGATACATAAATTTTGAGTCATTTCCTTATTTTGATCTGCAAGAAGAATACCAAATGTATAATAAAAATCTATCTGATATTCTATACCATATAAAAGCTGAAAAAGGTAATCTTTTGATGATAATGGAAAGCGCTATCGCTACAACCAATAATCAGATTCGATTTATTCCACCGATAGATAATCCGACTGATATATGGGAGCTAACAGATAAGGAAATGGATACATTCATTGAAACATTAACAAATTGGGGACATTTTTCGAAAATCATATTAGACATAGAATGTAACACAAGTCCAATGATAATTAAGCTTTTAGAATCCTCTTCTTATATTATTATTCCTTTTGATAAAACACAGACACATCAGATTATTAGGTTAGAAAATTTATTAAGTTCAATATTGGGCTCAGATAATGATAAAATAAGGTGGGTTTGCTGTGGTGATTGCGAACAGAAATATTTAGATGTGAATAATTATTTAGAATTTCCGTGGCTTAACCCCAGTAGAGAAGAATTTAGAGGGTTTCCAATGGATACGGATATTATAAATCAGCTTGGGTCATTGCTTTCATAGGTACAATATTAATCATTCTTATTATATTCCTCAAAATTAAACAGGCTTAGTTAATTTGATACAAAGGAGCTCTAAAATGGATTTTGATTTTGGTTACGAACTAATAAATGAAATCCGTCAAGAAGTTGTGCAAAAAACTGAGTTCAGAAACATTTCCGAAGAAGAAATGGATACCCAGTTGCTCTCAATTGTTGAAGATGTAGTTTTCGAAAAGACAAGACATCAACATTTACGCATTTCTGAAAAAAAAAGACTGGTTGAAACGATTTTTAACTCATTACGGAGGTTCGATATTTTAGAGCCATTACTTAAAGACTCAAGTATTACTGAGATTATGATAAACGGCCCAAAGAATATTTTTGTCGAAAAACACGGGATATCTCAAAAATCACCATTATACTTTGAAAGTAGCGAGCAGCTTGAAGATCTGATTCAAAGAATAGTATCAAAAGTGAATAGAAGTGTCAATGAAGCTCAACCAATTGTGGATGCAAGGCTTCCTGATGGTTCAAGAGTAAATATTGTGTTAAAACCTGTTGCACTAAACGGTCCACTGGTGACGATAAGAAAGTTTCCTGAAAATGCCGTCACAATAGATAAATTAATTGATATTGGAACTATAACAAAAGAAGCATCTGAATTTTTAGATATTTTAGTTAAGACAAAATATAATCTTTTCATATGTGGTGGAACAGGATCGGGAAAAACAACTTTTCTCAATGTTCTTTCAAATTTCATTCCTTCAAATGAGCGAATCGTTACAATAGAAGACTCTGCTGAACTTAGACTATCAAATGTAACTAATCTTGCACGAATGGAGACCAGAAATGCCAATACCGAAGGAGTGGGTGAAATACCAATGAAAGCACTAATAAAGACAGCACTTCGTATGAGACCAGATAGAATAATCGTTGGAGAGGTACGCGGTGAAGAGGCTTTATATATGCTCCAAGCCATGAATACCGGGCATGAAGGCTCCATGTCAACAGGTCACGCAAATTCTGTTAGCGATATGCTATCACGCCTTGAAACAATGGTGTTAATGGCAGCACCTCTTCCACTTGATGCAATCAGACAGCAAATAGCGTCAAGTCTTGATGTAATGATATTTATTTCACGTTTCCGAGATGGTTCACGTAAAATTTCTGAAATAAGTGAGGTAATGGGTGTAAAGAATCGAGAAATCATTCTGAATCAGTTGTACAAATTCAAAGAAGAAAGGGAAGAAAAGGGGATAGTAATTGGAAAACTGATATCAACAGGAAATTCATTTAAAAATACTATAAAAATTAGACAAAATCTTGGGTATTATCCTGACCATCCCTTATTAAGAGAACTTGAATTAAAAGCTCCCACAAAATAAGACATTTATCGTCCAAGAACACAAACGGTTGTGTGTAACCAGAGATAATAGGGTATGTATAAAGCAGACTTAATCGTTTATATAGACCAGACTTAATCGTTTATGTATAAACCCTAGGTAATAATCCGTTAAATAACACAATTAATAATCAATCTTTCTATCAATGTATTTTCTTATACATATGATTATTTAAGTTATATATTAGTGAGTTATTGTTAAAGATATTTTTTTAAGAATAAAACATATGTGGTATATTGAGATATTATCAAATATCGATCAGAGAAATCGAACAGAGAATAATATTATTGTTGTCAAATTTTGCGCTGTATGGTATACTACTTGAGGATTTTAATACACACGTAGTTTGATTTGTAAATTGTGCCAGTTAATAAATCAACTTGTATGTTTTTGCTAATAGCGCAGGTAATTAACGGGTGTTTTACCAAGATGAAAACTACGGAGGGTAAAAACAAGGAGGATTATATTATGTCAGTAATTTCTATGAAACAGCTTTTAGAAGCTGGAGTCCATTTTGGACATCAAACAAGAAGATGGAACCCGAAGATGGCGGAATACATCTTCACAGAACGTAACGGAATCTACATTATCGATCTTCAAAAGACAGTTAAAAAGCTTGAAGATGCTTATTACTTCATTCGTGATGTAGTAATGGAAGGTGAAGACGTTTTATTTGTCGGAACTAAAAAACAAGCTCAGGATGCAATCCAGCAAGAAGCTGAAAGATGCGGAATGTTTTATGTAAATAACCGCTGGCTTGGTGGAATGTTGACCAACTTTAAAACCATTAGAAAACGTATAGATCGACTCAACGAGCTTCAGACCATGGAAGACGAAGGTATATTTGAAGTTCTTCCTAAGAAAGAAGTAATTAAGTTGAAGTTAGAAATGGAAAAACTCGAGAAGAACCTCGGTGGTATCCGTGAGATGAGAAGACTTCCAGGTGCTATATTTATAGTTGACCCAAGAAAAGAAAGAATTGCAATCCTTGAAGCAAAGAAGTTAGGTATTCCAATTGTAGCAATTGTAGATACTAACTGTGATCCTGATGAAGTTGATTATGTTATCCCAGGAAATGACGATGCAATTCGTGCTGTTAAGTTGATTTCTGGTAAGATGGCAGATGCTGTAATAGAGGCTAGACAGGGAGAACAAATGGAAACATCAAAAGATAGTTCAGAGACTTCAGATGATGACGATGTTTCTTTTGAAGATGTAAATGTTGAGGAATAAGAGATTAAACTGCAAGATGTTGATGAATAGATTATAGAATGGAGGATTATAATGAACATAACTGCAAGTATGGTAAAGGAACTCCGTGAGAAAACTGGCAGCGGAATGATGGATTGTAAAAAGGCACTTGTCGATAGTAATGGCGACATGGAAAAAGCCCTTGAATATCTTAGAGAAAAAGGGTTGGCAGCAGTTGCTAAAAAAGCTGGTAGAATTGCCGCCGAAGGTATTGTTGATTCTTATATTCATGGCGACGGCAGGATTGGTGTTTTGTTAGAAGTTAATATAGAAACTGATTTTGCAGCAAAGAATTCAGATTTTCGTAGTTTTGTAAAAGACATTGCAATGCAGATTGCAGCAAGTAGCCCACAGTACGTTAAAAGAGAAGACGTTCCTAAAAACGTAGTAGAAAAGGAAATGGAAATCTTAAAGGCACAAGCTATAAATGAAGGTAAACCTGCTAATATAGCTGAAAAAATAGTTACTGGTCGTATAGAGAAATATTATAAAGAAATCTGTTTACTTGAGCAACCATTCATTAAAGATACTGACAAAACAGTGCAGGACGTACTCAACGAGCAAATTGCAAAGATAGGCGAAAATATTAGTATTCGTCGCTTTACTCGTTATGAAAGAGGCGAAGGGCTAGAAAAAAGAGAAGAGAATTTTGCTGAAGAGGTTATGAAACAGATTAAATAATACAAACTAAAAAAAGGGTATATTAATAAAATTATTAATATACCCTTTTATAAAATAACACTTAATTAGCATCAGTGCTACAAAACTAATTTTACTAGGACGTTCTAATTTTAAATAAATAATAAATGATTAGCAACATACTATATGAATTTTCGGAGGAATATATGGATTTGAAATATAAGCGAATATTGCTTAAAATAAGTGGTGAAGCCCTTGCTGGTGAACAGGGTTTTGGTATAGAACAAGATATAATTGGAAGCATTTGCTCAGCAATTAAAGAAGCCTCTGATATGGGTGTGGAAATTGCAGTAGTTGTAGGAGGCGGAAATTTTTGGCGAGGTCGCTTAGGAAAAGGCATGGACAGAACAACTGCAGACCATATGGGAATGCTCGCTACAGTTATTAATGCCCTTGCTTTAGCTGATGCTCTTGAATCAAGAGGTGTTCCAACACGTGTTCAAACTGCTATTGATATGAGAAGAATTGCAGAACCATATATACGCGGTCGTGCTGTTAGACATCTTGAGAAGAAGCGTGTTGTAATATTTGCATGTGGAACAGGAAATCCATTTTTTACAACAGATACAGCAGCGGCATTACGGGCAGCAGAAATAGATGCAGATGCTATTTTACTTGCTAAAAATGTAGATGCTGTTTATGATTCTGATCCGAAAATTAATACAAATGCAGAGAAATTTGATAAAATAACATATATGGAAATATTGAACCGTCAATTAGGAGTAATGGATTCAACAGCGTCAACGCTTTGTATGGACAACAATATCCCTGTTATTGTTTTTGGCATTAGAGAACCCCAAAATATAATTAGGGTTCTGTTAGGAGAAAATATTGGAACATATATTGCAAAGGAGGTATAATCATGGATTACAAAAACACTAAAGACAGAATGGACAAAACTATATCGGTTTTAAGAGAAGAGCTTTCTATTATTCGCGCAGGACGTGCAAACCCACGATTATTAGACAAAGTTACAGTTGAGTATTACGGTTCACCCACACCTATAAATCAGGTTGCTAATATTAGTATTCCTGAAGCCAGGCAGATCGTCATTCAACCTTGGGATCCTAAAGTCTTGCCCGATATTGAAAGGGCCATTCATGGCGCAAATTTGGGCTTAAATCCAAACAATGACGGCAAACAGATTCGATTAACGTTTCCACCATTAACAGAGGAAAGACGTGTTGAATTAACAAAAGAAGTTAAAAAGATTGGCGAGAATGCAAAAATTGCTATTCGCCAAATTCGCCGTGATGCTATCGATCAGCATAAAAAAATGAAGAAAGCATCAGAAATTACCGAGGACGATTTAAAAGTCGCAGAAACTGATATCCAAAAGATCACCGATGGATACATAGAGGATATCGATAAGATTATGAATGATAAAATTGATGAAATAATGGAAGTTTAAATGGATGAACTATTATTAACTGGAATGACGCTTGAAGATGCAAGAATAGTTTTGAAAGAAAAAGGGATTACCGAATACGAAGTTGTGGTTACTTGTCCTCCACGCTCAGCAGGTTTGAAAGCGGAAGATGATTTCAGAGTATTATTAGTAAACCCAAATGATTCACCGATGACTGTTCTTGTATGTAAACCATAGTTTTGTGATACTTAATCACACAAGTTTATCGTTAACTTAATACTACTTATAAAACACATATGATAATACTAACAATTGTAAAGTCATTAAAATAGTTTAGTTGCTAATTATTTATTACAAATAGTTTAACTGGACAAATATCTTGCTATTTAATATAGCTCGGTATTTGTCCTTTGCTTTTTATTTATATAATTTTAGAACTATTTTTGTCGGGAAATGGTCTTATATAAGAAAGTTAGTAAAATAGCGCTTTTAGATAGAAAATGTCAGGAAATAATAGATTGTAGTAATTAAATAAGGAATGCCGTTTATGTACGAAATCATTCTATTTAAACTTAATTGTCATATATGAATTACCTTTCACTCAGGGAAAAAACGATTTCAAACAGAAAAAACAAGATAAAAGTCTTATAATCCAACATAGTGAAATTTGCGAATGGAAAAAATTTATATTAACATTTGAATTACTCTCTTATTATGTACGATATTATTTTGTTTAAAAAACGGATGAGGAAGCGAAAATAAAATGATAGGGAAAATA
>JAAYPS010000135.1 GCA_012519655.1 Clostridiaceae bacterium
AATATTTGAACTGAACTTGGGCTTTTTTTTATATAAGAACTATATTGCAGATCATTTTCTATAATATCCAGGATTTTTTCTGGTTTAGATATTTTTATCTTTCTTAATGACTTTCTTACCCGGGTAATATGTTCAAGCATGTTTTTATTACTCTTATAAACATTATACATTGCGCCAAAAATATCTCTTTCATGGGATACCTTGTTGATAATGCTCTGAAATGCTTTTTTGGATATGGGTACTCCTATTTTGTAATACACTTTTGTAAAAGCTTTTACATCATTAAAGTTCTTTGACAACATAATAAATGCAAATACATCCTTTATTACGCTATGTCTAAAAAAACTTGCATAATTCTCGCGTATGCTAAACATATGTCCATTTTCAAGCAATGAAGATGCAATAGGTAAACCCGATAGATTATTACGATATAAAATTCCGACTTTTTGGTTAATAGGGATATCTTCAATAATTTTCAAGACTTCCTGAGACTGGCTTTCAGTATCCTTAACATGAATGATCCTGGCTAAATGCCCCATTTCATTGTCGGTACGCATATTCTTATCTTCTCTATAAATACTATTCTTTATTATTTCATTTGATAGTGCAACTATACTTTTTGTTGAACGGTAATTGGTTTCTAACTTAAGAAGTCTAGTTTGTGGGAATACATTCTTTATGTTTAACAGGTATTCGGGCTCAGCTCCCCTAAATGCGTAAATGGACTGGTCTATATCACCAACCATAAAAAGATTTTTGTCTATTGATATTTTTTCGATGATTCTATGCTGCAATAAAGAAGTATCTTGAACTTCATCAACATTAATGTAATTATATCCCCCATATTCATAGTATAGATTTATGTTATGTGTTATCAATTTAAGAGTAAGTGAAAGCATATCATCAAAATCCATAAAGTTCTTACTCACTTTGTATTCTTCATACTTTTGAAAGATCTCAGTAAACTTTTGAAAATATGATTTGTGTTGGGAAGGTAATATCATTTTATTTTTCACTAAGCTTACTTCGTTCGATAATTCTAGTATTTTGTCTTCGTCTAAATATTCTTGATGTAGATCATAATATATATTTGTTAGAATTCGATTTTTTCCTGCATAGTACTGTTTTTCAATTAGCTGAGGTACTTTAAGAACTCCTGCACTCTGGCAATAGAATAAAAACCTATAACAGAAGCTATGAATAGTGGAAAAACCAACAGGATAGTTAATTCTATTACCAAACAATCTAGTGAACCGTTTTTCCATATCTCTCGCTGTAAATCGGCTAAATGTGAGTGTTAAAATGTCAGTTGGACATATTTTTTCGTGAATAATTAGGTAACCTAGTCTTGCTACTAGAGTTGTCGTTTTCCCACTGCCTGGACAGGCCTCCAGTAAGATTCTTTTCTCAGGGGCATGTATTGCTTCCCTTTGTTGAGCGTTTGGATTTAGATTTAACTCGTCATGCAGATACTTAAAAAAATCCACTCTATTCCCTCAATATTGCTTTAGTAAAAACTTTTAGTAACCATAAAGGGCGCATAAAAATGTTGTATAATGTCAGAACATAACATTGAAAAATCCCATAATGAATTAAAATTTATTCGGGTAAAAAAGCATCGGGCTCATATATATTATTTGAGTTCCAGAAAATCCACTGTTCATACCCTGCATCATAAACAGCCTGTATTTGCTGCCTGTATTGCTCGGCTCCATATGTCTGATATGATCCTTCAGGAAGCCAACTACCTGTATATCCCTGAAGGTATGGACGAACACCAGCTTTGTAATCTTCTACCTGTGACAGTCTATCTTTTGCTACTAAAAGCGTATTATATACAACGCTATGGGGCTCAAGGTCTGGATCGGGAAATTTTATACCATTTACAATTTGGCCTCTTGCATACAATGAAGGATAAGTCATGGGAGAAATATAATCTAAATCCTTTCCTATCAATTCAAGATATTGCCCAATATCTTCACGATCTTCAGGACTTACACATACAATACCGAAAATGTCAGCAGATAGTGGAATGTTTTCAGGTATTTCTTTTCTTGCGTAGGATAAGAAATTATTAATAACTTCGTGTTTCACAAAATCGGTTTTTCCAAAGTCCATTTTACTTCGGGTACCATCAGGGAAACGTACATAATCAAATTGAATCTCATCAAAACCCAACTCTATAGCTTCTTTTGCGATATCAACTATATATTCCCAATTTCTCTCATCACAAGGATTAAGCCAAGTCATATTATTGTTGTTTGTTTCTTCTTTCCATAAACCACCGTTTACATGTTTAACAGCTCTGTCGATATTCTTTTTTGAATATGCAGGATCCCTAAAACACACTAAACGACCTATAACATAAATATCATTTTCATGAAGTGTCTCAAGAACCTGTTTGGCATCAAATTTCTTATAATGCGTCTCTGCTTCTATTACTGCAGGTATTTTTGATTCATAACTAATAATGCCATCATCGTTTTTTATATCAATAACAAGTGTATTCAGTTCTGTTCGATTAATTAGATCAATATAATAATCCATTCTTTCCTTTTTCCCTGCTGACCACCCTGTTAAGTACAAACCTTTAACTTTTATATCCTCTTTAGCAACAGGAGTAGGTGAAACAGTTGGTACAGGTGTAGGTATAGGAGTAGGCGCTGATGTGGGTGTAGTGGTTTGCGGTTCTTTTGATGGATTATTCGCGTTAGGTAACGGAGTAGGACCATTTTGCTTTAAACCCAAATTACATCCAGATAAAGTTGAAATGATTAAAAAGCATGAAACTAAAATTAAAAAACATTGTTTATTTCTCATGTTTCCCCCTATTTTATCATTTGTGTAATTTGAAGCTAATTTTATTTTTCCCAAATATCAAGTGATGATTTCAGGTAATTTTAGCTTCTAATGTATAAAATATATTATACTATAAGATAATATTTTTTGGGTGGTTATAAGTTAAATTTTATAGAAAAAATCTAAAGAAGTATTCAGAAGTGTTAAAGTACAACTGTCAAGCCAAATAGCCACAACGCCCGGTAAATCATGTCAGGTGCTTATATCTCTAGATATAACCGGAACCAGCTCAATATATCCGCGCGTGCAAATTGGTTCGGGCTGTATTCTAGGGTTATTTTCATCCTTTATATAACCATTGCCATGAAAATCATATTCTGAGATAACCTTTTCAACATCTTTTTGAGAATGTACCATATATGGAGTGAAAAGGTAAATTGGAACAGGATTGGTTTCATACTCTTTGGGGTTATACCCAAATTCCTTCTTAAATGCCCGTTGAAACCCATCAACACTTCCGAATCCAAATTGAATCACCACATCAATTACTCTACAGGATTCATCCCGTAGCATTAGTGCTGCTTTTGAAAGCTTTAAACGTCTGATATAATCTGATGGTGAAAGCTTTGTCCATTCCAGAAAGAGACGCCTTACGTGGACAGAGGAATACATGGTGAGCTTTGCTAGATCATCAATTTTTATTTCTTCTAAAATATGTTCCTCAATATAGCTTTGCATTTTCTGGACAGCCTTTATTCTTTCGTCCATTCGTATTCTCTTTCCCTTCCTGCTATTTATAACCGTTAACAACTTTGCATATAAACGCGGCTGCATTCTCTATCAGCTTTTCATCAACAAGGTCTATTGTATCCTTCGGACAATGTGTATAGGATAAACATCCTTCAAATAAATCTGATGCAGAAATTAAAACACATTTTGTCCCTCCAAAGGCGAATACTGCATGATCTCCGGCATACCAGGGCTGACCGTTAACAATGCCAGCACAGCTATTTCTAATTTTTTCTAACTCCTGTTGCTCCTTCTCATTAAAATTAAAAGTTGCAACAGCCACTTTAGATCCTACATGTGCTACAGTATCGATATTTATCAGAAGCGATACTTCTTTTTTACTTATTTCAAGCTCTTTCAGATAAATAAGCTCTCCTTGTGGGTCATAGTATTCTTCAGAGTTAAACGGAACAATGTCAATGTTGTAATTGAAATTTTCAATGCCCTTTGCAGCATAAAGCATTGTCGTAACTCCAGACGCATTATCAAGCGCACCATTGGTATTGTATTTGCTGTCCATGTGAGCGCAGATAACTATTGTACCTTTAGGATCAGAAACTTTTTTTGATGCAATCAGCTGATATGCTGTTGCAAAATCATTCTTCGAAGCAATAGTTAGATCCACATCTTTTTCCAATACCTTATCTTCTATTTCCGAAAAAATTTCTTTATCAAGGCTTGCTGCAGGAATATGAAAATTCCCATCTTCAATTACAGTAAAAGGTCTAAGGCCACTCATACATGCTTCACCTGTAATAGCTATAATTGAACAAGGTTTTTTTGCTTCAAGGCAATCAATAATTGCTTTATGCTCATCTGGATAATAGAATGGATAATCTTTCGGCTGTAAAGACTCTTGTGCCAGATCCTCTGTTAAAAATAATATTTTGTCTTCACATTCCACTCTTTCGAGTTCTTCCAGATTCCTTACAACAATAGCTTTTCTTGTTCCGTCAAACGGTAGTGAATAAGGACTTACCTGTAGTGTCAGCTTGTTCCCGTCAATAGCTAAAAATGATTCTTTTGATTCCCACACTTTGCACCTAAAGGGTATCTTATTCGTTTCATATCCTAAGCTTCCGAGGTATGATTCAATATAGCTTGTAATCTCCAGGTTTTGTGAAGTTCCTACTGGTCGCGGTTTTGCGATTCTTGCTAATAATTCCATTTCAATCTCTCCATTTCTTTATTGAAATCAGTTTAGACAATAGAATAATAGCAACTACCATGTGCAAATTTCTCGACTCAGTGGGTAGTTGGATATTCCACCGCGGGCTTAGCAATTCAGTTCCTTACTTCAATAATTATTACTTCGGGTTGATTATTAAAACGAATAGGAATAATACTATTTCCTATCCCCCTATTAACAACCATAGCAAATTCATCTTCTTGATAAACTCCACTATCATATTTAGGAAGTAGACCTTGATTAGGTGCTACTAATCCCCCGATAAATGGTAATCGAAACTGTCCACCATGTGCATGACCCGATAAAACCAGATTTACATCTGTTGTTTTATAAATTTTATAATACTCTGGCCGATGTGACAACATAATAGTAAACAATCCTTCAGATGACAGTTTGTCTATTTTATCGACTGACATTGTATTTGCAATTCCGTTGACAGAATCTGCATAATCGGGGTCATCAACTCCAATAAGCGAAATCTTTTCATCTCCTTTAGATAACAAAACTTCACTATCCCTAAGAATAACTACTCCATATTCGGTTAATCCATTTTCAAGTATTTGATAATCATCATTATTGACCCATGCCTCGTGATTTCCAGTAACAAAATAACAGGGTGCAATTTCAACTAAACCTTTAACTAAATCTAATGATACTTCAATATTTGTATTACTTGAATCAATTAAATCACCAGTAATTACAATTATGTCTGGTTTTTCTTCATTAATTCCATCAACAATAGATTCTACTGCATTGCCAAACCTTGCATTATGAAAATCGGATATATGTGCTATTTTAAATCCTTGAAATGATTTTGGTAAAGAATCAAATGAAATTGTATAGTGAGTAAATGTTACACATAAATTCGTATATAGCATCCACATTAAAATTGCTACAATACATATTAGTATTATTATCTTCTCTCTTTTTCTCATTTTTTCCTCTTAGAATTTAACGTTTAAAAAGCATATAGCTACTCCATCAATTTGGCAAATATTCCAAATGATGATTAGTCTAATTATACCATTCAGCCTTCTCTTTTTGCTATATATCACTGTAAACTCAACTTAACTTTTACAGTAAAATATAGAGAATACTCGAGATTTGTAAGTCTGCCCAATATTCAACTAGAAAATCTCGAAAAGGATATGCAGTGTATGTTGTTGTTAACGCACATTTTTCTGATATAATTAGTATAAGAATAAATATGATATATCACTCAACATATCATAATTCATATTAATGAGAATAGTTCATTTTTTTCATTGATGTGGCAAATGAAGTTTCTATAGATGAATGTGATATTCGCTTGATTCCATCTGTCATATGTAGTGACAGAGAAAGGTGGTTGTATCGTGGGTACTAAAATTAGATTCATTATAGCTATTGTAATCGGCTTAAGCCTTTTATTCGCTGCATGCTCACAAAAAGAGTCAGGAAATAAAGACGAGCCAATTCATGTCAAAGGTATTCTATTAAGTGGAAATACGATTCTAATAACCGAATCAAAAGAACTGCAACTGCAAAAAGGAGAACTTATCTCATTAAGTTTTCCAAGTAATGTGGAATTACCGCCTGTAGGAAGTCACTCCAAATATGACGTAGGCCCTACTATACGCGAATCATGGCCTTTGCAAGGTGATGCTAAAGCGGTTGAGGTAATAAGAGAATATGCCGGCACCACCGTTATTGATTTTACTACCGCAGAAGCTATTTTACAGCACCTTCCTGATAATTCACATTTTATTGATGTAAGAACTCCAGAGGAATATGAAGAGGAGCATATTAGTGGTGCAATAAATATACCTTTGAACGTGCTTGATTCTGAGATTTTAGATACTGTTACTGATAAGTCGGACATTATCATTGTATACTGTCGTAGTGGCAATCGTTCGAACACTGCAGGTAAACAGCTTGAGAGTTTAGGATATAAGGTTATACTCGATGCAGGAGGAATTATCGATTACTCTGGCGAAACCGTTACCGGAAGTGAGCCATAGCTGGTAAGTAAAATGTGAAGATCAGTCTTTTGTTCTATTGTATTGGCATATAATTATGCCTTTTTTACAAATTCAGATTTTAGCTTCATCGCACCAAATCCGTCTATTTTACAATCAATATCATGCCCATCACTGGGATTGTGTATTAATCTTATATTTTTAACCTTTGTACCTTTCTTAACTGACGATGAACTGCCTTTTACTTTTAGATCTTTGATTACGATTACAGAGTCACCCTCAGCTAAAATATTTCCATTCGAGTCTTTTATAATGTTTTGTGAACCCTCCTGTAACTCCTTAGTCCATTCATGAGCACATTCAGGGCAAACAAATAAACCCCTATCTTCATATGAGTATTCCGAATTACAACTTGGGCAATTGGGTATTCTTGACATAGCTTTAAATCACCTTTCTTTTTAATGTATATACGGTAGCATGAGGACTGCTATTATCCAGTGTGGTCAGTGTGAATTTCTTTAGTATTCACGTAAAAGTTTTTATGTTAGATATGTCGCTATTTTAGCCAGACATTCATCAATAACTTCATCAATTTCTTTATTTTGTGCATCATTTTCATTATAATGCTTTATTATTTTTATGTTACGAGCTTTCCAATCCAATGATTTAACTTGATCAGATAATACTACTCCTGTTATGGGGTTGCCAGTACCGTTAGGAGATATTCCATGGGCTGGTAATTCCACTTCAAACGGATATCCCTTTTTCTGATTAGTAATCGGGCAAACTACTATAAATCCTGTTTTAGCATTGAAGTCTTTCGGCGATAAAACAATGGCAATTCTTCTTCCTGCCTGTTCATGGCCAGCTTGCGGTTCGAAGTTTAAAACAAGTGTACTAAATTTTTTAGTAATAGTAAACTCATCTAAGTCTAACAATCATTAATATCACCAAATATCTGAGAATAAAATTTGCTCATAAGTTGCATATCAATAAAGTCCATTAATGCCCATCAAATACCACAAACTAATCTTCCAGCATATTCTTACATACAGAAGTTATCTCTGAAATTCCGTCCTTTTTCCAAAGGAAGAGAACATCATCTCCCACCTTCGGTCGGACAGAATGCTTATTAAAGTCTTTGCTTAACTTTGCCGGAATTGATAATTCCCAGAACTTCACATAATAATCATCTCCGCCCACAGCTTCTATGACTCCAAGTCGCTTATCCAAAAGCATTAAAAAGCCGTCTTTTATTTTCACCTTCCGATATACCGGAAACTCTGCCGCAAGCTGCTTTAATTCCTCATCATTATCACATTCTTCAAATACAGGACTTTCTAAAAATTTGCCATGAACTGAATTGAACAATTCCTTATTAAGCGGCAGGCACATCAGTGCATCATAATTCTTGCCTTCGGCGTCAGTAATCCCAAACCTGTCACAGGTCATAAAGCCAAATTTAGGATAATATGTAGGCTCTCCGGTAATTACAATTCCTGAATAACCAGCCTCTTTAGCCAGCTTAATGGTCTTATCAATCAAAGCTTTTCCGATGCCGGAATTCTGCAAAGTTGGTTCCACCGCCAACGGTCCGAATGTAATTACATCATACTCTGTTTTATCTTCAACAACTTTGGCCTTTGTATAATAAATTGCCCCTACTACTTTTCCGTTCAGTTCAGCAACACGGCTGATATTCGGCAAGTAATCCTGCGACTGTCTAATCTTTCTGACAAGAAGATGTTCATCGCATCCCGGGCCATGAATATTCCAAAATGCTCTCATTGTCAGATGTTCTACCGCTTTGAAATCAGCAGGTGTTTCCCTCCTGATAACTAAATTAGTCACTGTATAATCCTCCTTGTTTTCCATTAAAATTATTATTCACCAGTTTCAATGCTGCTTATGATTTTGGGTTATAAATGTTTCAGCCTGTAGAGTGCATACATCGGTTACAAACTAATTGGATGCTACAGTTTTCTGCAAAGTTTTGCCGGATACGCTAATGGTCCATTACAGCTTATATTTTAGATCAAAGCCAAAATTGGCCTCCCCAAACTACTTATTTACTTAAAATGGGAGCAAAACTTATTCCTAGTAATAATAATACACTATTCCCAACACTTTTTAAAAATAAAATTTAACTTAAAAAAAAGTATCCATCAAAATATACAGTCACTTCCTGTTTTATGTCTCATATGGGTTCTTGTGAGGAACAAGTATGATTTTTACATTATGAGGAATAATGCATTACGGAGGGAGTCCCCCGCCGCTGCAGTCAGATGATTAAGTCTATTTTTCTCCAGGTTTTTAATATCTCATTTGATTTGTTTTTGTACCAATTCTTTTGGTAATGTCATACAAAACTGGAGTTTTGGGTTTGTTATTACTAATCATTGCATAAAGAAATCATTTTAATATTCCATACACAAAATTTATTAATTCTCCAGATTTACTCAAGGAAATTCTTCATACGGCGGATTTGCCCTAAAATTTCACGGTATTCTGCCTCCAAAAGCTCCGGAACATCCTTTTTGGAGGGCATAGAAATTTTACTTATTACCTCCGTCAAACCAGCGGTCATTTTGTATTGGGTTCATCATGGTGCAGACATTGCAGTATATTATAATAAGCCTTTATGAAAGTGATTTCCTTCCATCCAATTCCTTCCTGCTATATTCCTTGTCTTATACATTTTTTAGTGATATACTAAAAACGCGAAGATGACTGTGGTATTTGACTGCCAGTCATAATCTGAAACACTTATAGAAGTTTTCAAGTTTAAATTCATGCAAAATACAAATGGATAATAAGGCTTATAACAATATAACCATGCCATAGACTTAAAGGAGAAAACATGAGTAAAAAGAAATTAAACAAACGCCAAAAACAAGCTGCCGAAACAAAAATGAAAATATATGAAGCTGCAAAAGAACTTTTCCTAGAAAAAGATGTGGATGATGTTAGTGTTGATTCTATTGTTAAAAAGGCAGGGGTCTCAAAAGGCTCATTCTATGTACATTATGAATCAAAAGCTGCATTAGTATATGTTTTAATTAAAGATTATGTAGGCGAAATTGATATGGACTATAAAACCTATCTTAAGAGTATAAGTCAAGATAGGTCTACTTTAGATATTATTACTTTATTGACTGAAAAAATCGCTGATATACTTGCTAATAAAATCGGTCATGACAATATGAAATGGCTATATAAATCACATTTCTTAAGTTCTATCAGTTCTGAACCTACCATGAGTTATAACAGAGAGCTATATAAAATGTTTGATGAGATTCTATCAGAGGGCATTCGCAAAGGAGAAATCAGGTCAGATATCCCTAGCACTATACTAGCTAGTCATCTTATTCTGGCAATCAGAGGAATCACCTTCGAATGGTGTATACGATATCCAGATTACAATTTAAGAGAAGAATGTATCAAACATATGGATATCTTACTACGAGGTATTGGAATCCAGTAGAACTCCGGATATTTTAAAAAAGCTCAGTCCATATCTATTACCATACTAGACATAGACCTGAGCTTTTAATTAATTAATTATCTTTTTTACACGCTTCATCGAAGATCGGTTCAACAACCTCTTTTCATAAAGCAGTTTCGGTAAGCTTGGTCGCTGATTTACCGCTTAAGCTAGTCGAAGCATCCTCAACACCGTCGCTTACAGCACCCATGGTAGCATTCACCGCTCCTTTTACTAGTCCTTCAGCCGTTGCCCGTGTAATGTCTTGACCATCGTTGACAGCTCCGGCGATCTCGCCGGCAACTGTACCACCTAAAGTTGTAGCAGCCTTGCCGATGCCTGCGTCCATAACGGTAGTTGCAGCTTCGGGACTGTTGCCTTCAAATGCTGTAATTATCTCTATCCCATTATCAGACATATATCTTTCGAAAAGTTCCCTTGTTCCACTGCCCTTTTCTCTCATGGCGAATTTTTCATTGGCAAGTTCCATTAATTTACCTCGATAAAAATTTTAAATGTCTGATTGTCATATTCTACCTCAATATATATCAGGATTTTATTTGCTTCATTCGGGTAGTTATAGGTTTTACCTATAACCATAATCAGATTTTATCATTTTACCATCTTGTGAACAATTGTTATATTATAAATGAGACAATTGTTATCTGATTAACAAGGAGAGTTGTTTAATGAATGTATTAGTCATAGGTGGAGTGGCCGCTGGTACCAAGGTAGCTGCAAAACTTAAAAGAGATAACTACAATACAAATATAACCATATTAACAAAGGGTAAGGATATCTCTTATGCTGGGTGCGGGCTGCCCTATTATGTTGGAAATGTGATTGAGAAGCAAGAGGAATTAATTGTGAACACACCTGAAAGCTTTTCCAAATTAACTGGTGTGGAAGTATTTACTGAAGTTGAAGTGACGAAAGTATATCCTGACAAAAAAGAAGTAGTGGCACTCCAGTTAAAAACAAATACAACTAATACCTATAAATATGACAAACTGGTTATTGCTACTGGCGCAGATCCTGTTAAGCCTCCGATTGATGGAATTGACCTCAATGGTGTATATTTCATGAGAACCCCGGAGGATGCTGTAAGCCTTCGAAACTCTGTTGAAGCCGGTGAAATAAAGCGTGCAGTTGTAGTGGGCGGAGGTTTTATAGGCTTAGAAGTAGCTGAAAATCTGGCATCCCAGGGAATCAGGGTTTCTGTCATCGATCTTGCTGATCAAATACTCCCAGGCTTTGAACCAGAAATAGCTAACTATGTTGAAAACCATTTAGCCAATCATGGAATCATGGCGTTTACAAACACGGGGTTAGAAGCAATTCTTGGAGAGGAAAAGGTTGAAAAAGTTAAAACAACCCGACGCGCAATGAAGGCAGATGCTGTTATCCTTTCAATAGGAATAAGGCCTAATACTGCTTTTCTGGCTGATACGGGTATAGAACTTTCTGAAAATAAAGCTATTGTGGTAAACGAGTATCTGGAAACTAACATAAAAGATATATATGCCGTTGGCGACTGTGCCGTTGTAAGCAATATACTAACCCTTAAAGAAGCATATTCTCCAATGGGTTCATCTGCAAACATTGAAGGAAGAATACTGGCTCAAAACTTAAACGGCAAAAAATTAAGCTACAAAGGCGTTCTTGGAACTGCTGTAGTTAAGCTTCCTGAATTAAACGTCGCTAGAACTGGTTTAACAGAAGACACAGCAAAAGCTGAGGGGTATGATGCAGTATCTGTTGTAACGGTTGTTGATGATAAGGCTCACTACTACCCCGGTGCTTCGACCTTTTTTGTCAAGATGATTGCAGACAGAAGTACAAAAAAACTACTCGGGTTACAGGCAGCCGGTAAAGGTGCAGTAGATAAGATGGCGGACATAGCAGTTACGGCTATTTCTTTAAATGCAACTTTAGAAGATATTAAGGATCTGGACTTATCCTATGCACCACCATTTTCAACGGCAATACACCCTTTTTCCCATACTGTTAATATTTTGCTTAACAAAATCAATGGCGAAATCAATTCCATAACACCCAGAGAATATATGCAAGGTAAGGCTGAAGGCTATAAAATAATTGATGCATCTATAAGTCCTGGTATTGCAGGTGCACCTTCTATTGATTTATCAAAAGTTCATGGAGAATTGCCTGAATTCAATAAGGATGAGAAGCTGCTATTGGTCTGTACCAAGGGTAAAAGAGCATATATGCTGCAAAAGCGACTAAAAAGTTTTGGTTATACAAACACATTGGTACTTGAAGGCGGGACTGCTTTCAACGAGATTTCATTATAAATTATTTGAGACGGGGAGGATTATTTACATGTCAACTTTAAAAGTTACACCACAACAGGAAAAAGAAGTTAAAGCATTTGGATTTTTAAGAAACAGAGGCACTGATAATTTTAGTGCAAGAATTATTACAGTTAATGGTAAAATTACAGCAGCCCAGCAAAAATGCGTAGCAGAAGCTGCTGAAAAATTCGGAAATGGTACAGTTCTGTTTACTACAAGACTAACTATAGAGATTCCTGGCATTCCATTCGATAAAATAGAAGAATTCAGGGCATATATAGCAAAGGAAGGCCTTGAAACAGGGGGTACAGGTTCAAAAGTACGGCCAATTGTCTCATGTAAAGCAACTACATGCAAATATGGTTTAATTGATGGATACGCTCTGTCAGAGAAAATTCATGAAAGATTTTATAATGGATACAGAAATGTCAGATTGCCTCATAAATTTAAAATAGGCGTGGGTGGATGCCCAAACAACTGTATTAAGCCTGATTTAAATGACTTGGGAATTATCGGCCAAATGGTGCCGGTTTTTGACGAGGAGCTGTGCAATGGCTGCAAAAAATGTTCTGTAGTTGATGTATGCCCGATGAATGCGGCCGAAGTTGTTGATGGCGTATTAAGCATTGATGAAAATATATGCAATAATTGCGGACGCTGCATTGGAAAATGTCACTTTGATGCTATCGAAGAAGGTAAGCAGGGATACAAAATTACCATTGGTGGAAGATGGGGCAAAAAAGTAAATAAAGGGCTTGCTATAAACAAAATATTTAAAGATGAAGAAGAAGTTATGAGCGCAGTAGAGAAAATGATACTTATATACAGAGAACAGGGAAATACAGGCGAACGTCTGGCTGATACTATAGAAAGAATAGGCTTTGAAAACATCGAAGCACAGCTGTTATCTGACGAAATACTGGAAAGAAAACAAGAAATTTTAGATGCCAAACTTCACTTAACCGGTGGGGCAACGTGTTAGCAGGAAAACTCGATTAACTGATGCCTACAAAAGCCAGATAATCGCTGCGATTGATTCGCGAGGCAAAGGCATGACGAGCACAGGCATCAAGCTCATAGGAAAACTGCTCCCGGAATCGTTGGTAAAGCTGGTCAACTGAAACGCCGCCTATCTTGTTAACAGTATATCCGTCATATTCGCCACCCGAACAAATCAAGCGCTGGCCTTCCCATGAAAATAACAAAGGCAGCATCTTCACATTCTCATAGTACGCCCGTACTGTGGTATGAGCATCTTCAAGGCATGCAAGAACCCGGGAAGCACTTTGCCACAGCGACAGAACCGTAACCTCTGCCGATTCAGAGAGTTCTGCATACTCCTGTTCATATACCTCCTGAACCGCCTCAGGCAGGCTGGATATACAAACCGGGTGGCGCTCCCTCAGGCGATCGATGATATACTTTAAATCCTCCTCAGCCTGTATACAGGTAAGAACGGTATCAAGCTTCTCGGATTGTTCAAAAGTGTATACCGTCCCCCGGTTAAAGTGCACCTCAATTTAACAGGTGCACTTAAATTTTATTACAATTTCCGCAAAATTACAATTTATAATATTTTAAAGTAACTAATATGTTAGCATTGATAATTAATTGTATGTTAGGCACCAATTTGTGTTAATAGCAATATAGCATACGATTGTCAGTCCTTCTTTATTTACGGGAATCAGTCGTTATTAATTCTCATCAAGGCCATAAAGCGCACTAACATTGTGGCTACTTCGGCTCTTGTAGCTTCGCCCTTCGGATTCAGCTCCGATTTGCTGACACCGTTGATGATGCCGTTATTGACTGCCCATTGCATTTCGGTCAGGGCATAGTCTGAAATATTTCCAAAGTCTTCATATTCCTTAATTATTGTATCTTCACCCTCTGAAACATCCATTCCTGTGAATTTCGCATATCTGTACAGCATCACCACTATTTGTTCCCGTGTAATATTCATTCCGGGTGCGAAGATATCATCACCGATACCATGAACAATACCGTTTTCCTTGGCCCAGGCTACAAAGCCTGCATACCAGCTTCCCGACTTAACGTCTTTAAATCCAGAATCAACGCTGTTATCCGGGGATACACCATGAAGCCTTCCCAGTACTGTTACAAGCATAGCTCTCGTCATTGGGCTGTAGGGTTCAAAGGTGTTTTCACTTGTCCCAAGGAAAAGCTTTGCCCTGTATGCTTCCTCTACCCAGTTATAGAACCAGTCACTTTCTTTTACATCAACAAACGGATTTTGCCATATTTCTCTGAATACCGCAGAAACAGTTATATTCTCTTCGATGGAAGCAATTGTAATTACATTCCTATTGCCATAGGACACACCGTTAATAAATACCTCGCGAATTCTATATCCATTATCCGGTGTAACGGTAATTGTTACACTTGTACCTTTCTTCGCAACAGCACTTGAAAACTCAATTTTTCCGTTTTCACACTTTTCTGCCTTCATAGAATAATACACGTTAAATGTCCCAGGTGCAGGAATTACCGGTTCTTCATCTTCTTTCTTATCATCATCAATAGACTTATTTTTCTCTTTATCAAAGGACGCGGTAGCCAATTTCAATACCGCTGCTGCCTGGGAAATTTCATCATCGCTGGAGTTGGGATCATTATACACATCAAGTGCTGCATTAATCGCATCCTGATATGATGTTTTAAGCGCCCTGGAAGCATAGTCTGAGGCGGCAAGGTTAGCTTTCGCAATATCTATTGCAGCCTTCAGATCGGACTTATCGTTCTCAATGCTATTAATAACAACATATCCTTCAGGACCCAGCAGGATATCATCCGAAATCTGACCACTTATATATTTTGCGCGTACCGCAGTTGTACCTGTATAATGTGCCGTAACCTGCCCTTCATCAAAATCAATCAGGCCTTTTTCATACAATATGTGCCATTGGATATTAGTATCGTCAATTATAATCTCTTCTTCACCGGCTAAGCCAACAACAGATAAATTAATGGTATCGCCCTTCTTGATATTCAGGGTTGGAACCCCATCAGAGTCAACGGCTATGGGGTTGCCGTTTGCCTTCAGTTTTATGCTGTCGATGGAGGAATACTTTTGATTTACTGCATAAACAAGCATTGTTGAGGTGTTTCCTGCCTTATCAACCGCATTGAACATAAGTTCCATATACGGTGTCTTGTCATCGATGATTCCCGAATACGAAAACGTTCCGTCTGTCTTATCTATTGTTACTGTTCTTCCATCAACAGTAAGGTTGGCATCGGCTTCAGTTATTCCTGAAACGGTGAATTTCCCGTCATGGTCTGCAAACACAACATTTGTGCTAAAGGCAGTACTAATGTAGGCGCCTGCTTCCCGCTGGAAGCTTTCTGCTTTTTTCTGAGCCAGGCTTAAAACGGGGGGCTGGGTATCAACCACAAAGCCCAGTTGGGCGTTTTCCACGCTGCCGGTAAAGTCAGCTCCTGTCACAGAATCTTTGACCAATGAATATGCAGTGAAGTCTATGATGTAATTACCATCATTCAACTCCTCCTCGAATGTCCACGTGTCTCTGAACACACCATCTTTTATAAAAGGCTCCGAATTTTTCTTAAGCACCATCCAAACAGGCCTGTCAAATTGATAGGTTGCAGAGAACCTTGAGCTGTTAAGATAATCCTGTCCTGCGTTGGTAGTAACAGACAAAAGCCGTGGTTTCTGCGGTTCAGGCATTGTATAGTGCTGGCTTGTTACAGTATCGGTACTGTAATAATACCTTCCATTGGCTTCGCGCAAGGTCTGTACTTCAACATAATATACTTTACCGGGAATGAGGTTTGCTTCCTTTCCTATGAATATGTCTTCACCTACAGCAAACTGCCCGAATGCATTGTCGAGCTTTGCTCCGTCCGCCGAAACGATATTCACCAGATAATCAGTATAACCAATGGTATCCGCATCTTCTATTGCAAGCCACAGGTTGCCGTTTCCGCCATAATTAATATCAACTGCTTTGACAGATTGCGGCAGATTCAAATTTTCAAATTCAAATGCAATATCACTGATTGCAAGGCTTATACCACATCTTTTTGATGTAATTGTAGTAACGACATAATAGGTTCCATTCTCAAAAGTATCTGGGAGTACTACTTTGCAATTTCCGCTCTTATACTTGTCAAGCTCAACGCGGGCAACAGAAGTCCCCAATGAGTTCTCATCCTCGTTGGATGACGTCTTTATTCTTTCAAGGGCGTCCCCATCCTCTGTCAGGTAAATGTCAACTACAGCATCTTCATCATACTCCAAGTCTGTAGTCCAGCTCACATCCAGTTCAAAGGAATTCTTATCGGTGTGGACATAGGATGTCCCGGTAAGCTCGGGCAGGTTGTCAACACCACTGACGGAGAAAGTGCTCACATCAATTGAATCGTTCTTCACCGTTAAAGTCCAATCTCCTTTTTGGAGGAGAGCCTTGTTGGTTACGGTGACATAGATATATTTCCCATCTACATCTCTATCCTGAACAAGGAAGTTTCCGCCTCCATTACCATCATCCTCCACCAATTCAATGATATCACCATTCGGTGTTGTAATTGTAATATCTTCTGTTTTCGGAACCAAAAAGCCTGTATACGGAATTTCGAACAACAGTGCATCCTGGCCTGTAGGATCCATACTTCTGGTAACAGTCTTGAATGCCGACCTTAGTTTGAAACCTGAGGAGCTTACCGGTTCGGAGGTAAGAGGATGGATGTTTGTACCGTAGAAGGCCTCGGTATTCTGTTCAGAAACCTCTTCTGCCAGAAGACTGGCTCTCAGGCCGCTCTTTTCCCCAATACTGGCTCTAATCATGAGGCTGCTCTTTTCCTCAATATCGATATCCGTTCCAAGTCTATAGTCACCATCCCAGAAATAAACGATGCCATATTTTATACCCAATATCTTGAAGTTGGCAGCGATAAAGTCATTGCATACAGCCGCTTCTATACCGTTTAGCTCTTTACCGCCCACCAGTGGATATTTTTTCGGTATATGGAGAGCTGCATTGATGTAACCGTAAAAGTAATCCTCCTTAAGCGTTATGGTAACACCGCCTGTGATTAAGCCGTCGATAATACTTATCCTTCCGTACATTTTTACATACCACGGATCAACCCACATTGCGGAAATTCCAACATCAAGCTCCATAATACCATCAGCCTTTTTGAATTTCATGGAACCGTTAAGGCTCATTCCTTCCAGGCTTATTGCCGCATCAAAATCGCCAATCATTTTCCTTATCAGCTCAAGCCTCATATAGAGAAGTAAAGTCAGAGGAGGCAGCCCGCTGATACTATCACCGCCAATGGTAGCTGCAAGATTGTCTATTCCGCCGCCTATACCTGTCATATAAAGTGACGGAGGATAAACTGGGACAAGAAGCCCGTCTCTGATATAGAATTGAAGGGAATCGGGTATAATTTTTTCGGAATTTTTTACAGTAACCTCTTTAAATCTTATGATTCCCTGGCATTCAAGTACTTTTATCTGTACACCCAAACCTATTTCATAAATATTTTTAATTGTGTTTATTGTAAGATCCGCATAGATTCCCGGGGCGTTTTTAATAAACTTTCCCATAACATCCTGGGGAAGAACCACTTTTACATTGGTATCAATCCCAATAAATCCGGTACCTTCAACATTTAATTTACCATCCTCCACTTCTGCTTTCTGACCATAGCGGATTTCCCTTATATCCGCACCAAGCTGGCCATTTGAGAAGATAGTATCCTTCTTAAGCGTTGCATTGGGATCGGGGCCGCTTTCGGAGGGCTTTGACGCATACTCGTCATCGCCGAACAGCATTTTCATAGCATCGGAAAGGTCTTCTTGGTCCTGTGTAAGAACGGCCTCCTCCTCTTCTTCCTTTTTAGCCTTGATAGGAATACCTATGGTACCGCCAAATGATACTATGTAGGTAGTGGACTTATCTTGATCCTCCTGAAGCTCAGCTCCCAAAACACCGAATTTAATATCCGTAATAAATCCGGCAATAGATTGGATGATGCTTGAAGCAGTACCACTAAAAGACACATTTAAGTCCTTGCAGTATCTTGCCAACGGATTGCCTTTGGTGTAGTATCGATCTGAACTAAGCGTATGAGCAGACCCTTTTTCAGCCTTTATACTCCATTCATTCAGGCAGAATGTAATGGAATTGATTACTCTCAGCTTACCATCGCCCTCTACCAGATACTTCCCGTTCTCTTCCTTGATAATAAGCGGTTCATTACTTTCATATGTAAGAACGTTGTTAATTGTAATCGGGCCATCTTTGGGGGCCGCCCGGTAATATATCTCTTCTTCGTCGCTGCCTTCCTTCTCCATCTCGTTGATGTGCCCACGGATGATTAGCAATATCTCGTTGTAATATGTATTTTTTTCACGAAAATCGTGCTTAATACCACCAAATGATACTTCACCCCTGTAAAATTTCATATAATCGGCTTCATTACTAAAGGTTATGAACTTGTATTGATTATTGTCATGCCGGACCAGGGCAAGAATCCCGTATGAAGCCTGCTGGTATTTTTTGTCCTCTACTACATTAAGCATACAGCCGGCTGTAATTTCATCCGTTCCAAAACCCTCTGCCAGAAGTGGATCTCTCAGACGAAAAACAATTTTATATTCTCCGACCGAAAGGTCTTCTCTTATTTTAAAGCCCAGAGAGGTATATGTATCGTCAATAAATGAAATATCGCTTTTTTCTATTCTTACCTCATGGCTGGAGGTGGTATGTACAAGATACATATCCCAGTTGACACTGCCCTTGAGAGACGACAATTCATTCATTTTACCCTGAATGGTTACTGTTTTCTCGCCTTGAGGGTATACCGTACCAGGTCTTATTGAATTCATTTGAATATCTGGAAGCATTCCTGTCACAGCCGGTAGCAATATATGCCTTGTAGCACCTGCCACAATATTTTTACTTTCATTCCCATCAAGCCCTGTGGCCGATACGGATACATGAATTGCTTTTGATGTGATGGATGTCTGTTTTTCTGCTTTTACCTTAAAGGTTACTGTTTTGGTTTCTCCTTTGTTTATCTCCGTCCAGATCTTGTTTTCATCCCCTATCACGGTCAGTCCGGGATCTGTAGAAAGGGTAAGCATAGCTGCCATCAGCTTGTTTGAGTTCGTTAACGAATTATCAAGGTTAACTGTGACATCAAATTCTCCATCATTCGCATACCCCTTTTTATCATCGCTAAGGGTAACTTTATTTACAACAATATCAATGCCAACATTTCCGTCTACCGTACTGGAAGAAAAATTACCTACACCATAAAGCATCTCGGCAGTTCTGCTTCTCCCTGCAGGCAGCGTACTTTCACTCCAGTAGACCGCTATGGCGCTGTCAGGAATTCTGTGCCTATTTGAATAATTTGTGAAATCGCAGTATAGATCAGCAGTATAATCATATTTTGTATTGGCAAGATTTGCCCAGTGCCCTACGATAATTTTATCTGCAACTACACCGTCATTCCACCCCTTCAAAAACATATATGCCATTTTGGTGGGAGATGAGAGAGAATCCGTAAACCTTATTTGCTGTGGAAGCTCTTCTCCTGTGTACTCTTTTTCGGTAAGCTGCGGACTTACTTTCGTATCCGTTGTGACATAGGGTGAATCAACACTGTTGCCAAGTGCGGTGTCAAACAATACTCTTATTCCTACATTTCCTGCTTTTGCACTGTTATTGATAACCTGATAGGATATGCCCACATTTCCTGTGGTGTCGCTGTCCGGGTCTACAGAAAGTGCTATTTTCTGGATAACCGAATAGCTGTTAATATCCCATTGTACCGTAAGGAGCCTTCCTTCTTCCGAAACCACAGGTTCGTGCAGCATGGAGGACAGGCCCAACCAGCCGTAGTTCTGCCCGAAAATGTAGTCTTTCCCATCAATGCGCACTGTAGTGAAGCTTGTTCCGTTGCTTCTGTTCCTGTCCTCCTTATAAAGAAGCGGGATATTATCATCATATTTTTTTTGTGGGTGTCCGTCAGCAGTTACTATCGAAAACCCGCCCGTCTTATTATTAATGGTATAGGTCAGATAACCGTTTGAAATGCTGTACTCTTTCTCCTCTATTGCGTCTGCAAATACCTGGAGGGGTGCAAGAGAGAGCAACATCACAAAAACAAGAATGGTAGAAATCGATCTTCTCAGTTTTTTCGTAAAATCGCCTCCCTTACTCAGCACTTCCGCTTACATAGACATACACAACAAAATAATCACGTCTGTCGGTCTGGATGTAAACTGTGTACCAGCCCCTTGAAAGGTTTTCAAGAGAATATAATCCGTTATCTTCAGCAATCATTTTGCCCTTTGACTTCATTTGTCCCATTGTATACTGGCCGTACTCATATTTAACATAGGCCGTACCGCTGAAATTGTAAAGGGAAATATCAAATCTGTTGCCCTTCAAAAGAACCGATGATGTTGCATCCGGCATGATACCGTTTATCAGGGCAATGGTATCATCAAATCCTACAAGGGTTATTTTCCTGCGGAGCTCCGTATAATTGCCCACCCTGTCATATACTTTATAGGTAATATAATAGGGTCTTGACCTGTCAAAGGTATTATTTGAAAGATTGTCCGGATCAAACCCGCCCCAGTCAACAATTACATTTGAACTAAGATCTCTGGTGACTCCGTTGAAGGTATCATAAGCCTTATAGTCATTCAGCAGCTCTTTGCTGTATAAGCTTCCATTCTCAACAAACATTAGCTCAACAGGATTTTCAAGCACAATCACCGGCGGCGTTTTATCAATTACCTCAATATCTACGCCATACGAAGTGCTTAATCCGTTTGCAGCCTCTAAATTGAAATTGAAAAGCCCGTTATTCCTATATTCAATCTCATGGTCCAGAGCTGGTACTTCATCATCCGCTCCTCCGATATACGAGGTTTCCTTGTCGGTTGTAACTTTCACCTTTACATCCTGATTTGTTGCCGGATATAAATCGTCTGCAACGGTATATCCGGCTTCACCGCCGGGTGTAACCGAACCTGTTTCGGTCTTCAATACCCATTCATTGTTTTCATTTCGATAATAATGATAGCTCCATGTTACCTGGGTGATTTTTGGTGCGATTTTATCAATATCTTCAATATCCAGGGTGATGTACTGAATCATTCCGGCATTATCAAACACCTTGAAGGTATAGCTTCCGTTATCGGTAAAGGTGAAGGATGCCTCATTTGCCAGGTATACAATTCCGCTGTAGCTCACATATATATCCTTCAGTGTTCTGACCGGATCAACAGGACTTCCGTCCTCTTTCTTTTCCTGCTCAAAAGTAACATCTACTCTTAGCCTGTCCTGTGTAATATTTGATACTGCCACAAGACTTGGCGGAGCAGAATAAATATTACCGACCGATATGATGTCACTTCCTTCATTACCGTATTCGTCTATGAAGAATACTGTAATGGTACCGTTTTTACTAAAATTAATCATTCTTGAAAAGATCGAGACCTGATAGTCTCTGGTTGTCAGGGGTGGAACCGGCTCGGTACCGGTTATGGTTACACCGGGTTTTGTAAAGCCTGTAATCTGCACCGTAACACTTTGGTTTGTCATGGCTTGGGTACTGTATGAAAGCCCTGTTATGGCAGGAGGGGTCGTATCGATATTGGAAATATCAAAGGACTTCACAGATATGTTTCCGATACCATCATATGCAGTTACTGTATAAGTACCGCTGTGGGGTATTTCTGCATGATATATGAAACTTCCGTCCGGACCTGACTCACGGGTAAGAAAAATACTTATACCACTGTTCGATTCAAGGCTGACCAACTCAGGCGCTACCCCGCTTTTTTCATCCCTTACGGTTATTTGTATACCGACAGGCTGATTCGTTTTTGAAGTATTCTCAATATAGTAAGAGATTTCGGGACCTTCCATTTCAAACCTGTTTGCAGAGACTGTATGCTTCCCTTTGTTTCCGTATTTGTCGGAAAGCTCAAATTCAAAGGTCGTATTAGTTACTGTCAGGATTCGCTCATTGGATCCTGCGTTATTGATTATATGCAAGCCTCTGTCGTTTTCAGATTGATCTGATGTTGTGAAATGAATGACCGCCTTAGCATTTCTATAATAAACATCCTCCGTCATTTCCTTCCATTGGCCGGTATAGTCCTGATAAAAATAGGAAACCGTATAATCTTCTCCATAGGTTATCGGCGCCTTCAGAATGTTATTCACAGGGAAACTCGCAACTGTATACATCCCAACCCCATTTTCAACGTAGACGATGATATGTGTACTTTCTTCCACCTGTAGGGTTGTGAAGACTGCAGTACTGCTTTTTCCAGGTTCTTTTACCACCTGGGTCAATACTGGTTTTAGTTCATATCTATCCATACCCTCCCAGTCGAAATACTCACCTATATAATAACCGAAGAAATCAATTCCTGATTCCGAGTCTGAAGCATTTAGCGAAATCATGACATTCTCATTTGTAAAAGCAGAGGTACTTAAGGTAACGTCTAATTGCGGCGGTGTACTGTCAAAGCAAACGATGGACAACCTTTCATAGGTATCCTTCCACCGGACATCATCATCACCCTCCTGAGGTACCTCGTATTCCCTTACAAGGAAGTATATATTCTTCACCACTCTATCTGTTGAATTGCCACGATATACCAGAGTTTTGAAGCCGGGCTGACCATATACAGCATCTGTAACCGTGACACCTTCCAAATAATCAAAATCCGGATTCTCGTCAATATACCATTCTTCGCTCCCCATACCTCCAGTGCCTGATTCTTCCTGAATTAAAGGAATCAGAACAGCATTTTTATACACATCGGTATCAATACTGACATGCAAGTATGAATCGTAAACAGCATGGACCACATCCAGGGGCTCAGTACCTTCTATGTCTTTGAAAAGTTCCCAGGTAACCGGAATTCCATCACCAAATGTGACACTGTCCACGGTTATTTCAAAAGTATATGTCCTTCCGCAATCATCCGCTGCATAGATCTTATGTGTTCCGGGGGAAGAAACAAGATAGGGCTGTGTACTGGTGTAGAAATCGGCTTTGCTCAAGGCAAGCTCTTCATTTATTTCACCAAGCTCCATACCCTCTGTTGTCTCGGTTGCATGCAATTCTTTGGGAAGCACATAAACAGGTACATTGAAATTAAGGATTACTGTTGCATTATACATTACATTTGTCGATACAATCCTCGTATCAACAAGTCGTGCCTCTGCATCATGTACGGTGATCTCATCACATACAATTTCAAGTGTTTCGTTTCCCAGGTGGTCAACGGCATAAACTCCTATCATATAGGCTCCGGTCAGGCCGCGTATAGAATATGAGTACCTGGCATTAATTTCACCGTATTGAGTGAGCTCAATAGACTCCGAAAGGGCAACAACAGAAAAATGGGTTATGTTGTATGAAAAGTCACCTTCGAGAATTTCTCCGGTATATTCCGATTTCTTAATCAGTGCAAACCTTGTCTTATCAAAGACTGCCCCCTTCACATCAATTTCGCCGGAAACATCTTTTCTCTCTCCTTTATTGATATAATTCAGCGAGAGATTCTCAACCAGTGGACCTTCACGGTCAAAGCAATTAACCTTAACCGGTATGATCGTCTCGTTACCGACTTTATCTCTGGCAGTGATTGTTGTGACAACATTTTCGTTTACTTGAATTGTATATTTGTAAAACCCTTCGTCTTCCTCTTCCACCAGTTCTGAAACACTGATACTACTATGGTCGGGTATAAGCATCATGCCTTCATTGCCGGTGCCCTTGTCCCGAAGATATAGGGTCCCAGTGATGAAGGGTGCGGAAGTTAAGCTGTCAACCAAAGAAATGCTGTATTCCGGTCCATGAACATCATAATAGATTCTTATGGGCGCCAGAGTTGTTATCATATTCGGCGAAACCCTGTCAAGATTGTCGGAAAAGGCCGCATTTGCAACCTGAATGGTAACATTGTTTTGGCCTTCATTCAGAACTATAGGATTACTGATGTCCATTTCGGCAGATAGGCCTTTATCATCGATAACAAGCTTATTACCTGTTATCCAGTCACTATAGTTTATCCCGTCTCCAGATACTCTGTATTTTACATATTGGTCATTTGCAAAAAGATTAGCCGCGACCATGGGCTCTGACACCTTCAGCCCTACATGATAGTCACTGTCTGAAGTAATATAAGAATCCCCTATGCTATGTTCAAAATCAACATCCACCTCCACATTAGGAGCACTGCTTCTAATATGGAACGTATTGCTCTCGATAACCTCTTCATAGTCATTATTATCTATAGCCTTAAAAATTAGCTTATATGCCCCACTGTCCACATTATCAATACTAACAGTTCTACTTACGGTGCCATTGTTAATACCAATACTTCTACTGTCATAAATATCAGAAGTATCCGCAGCATTCACTATGGCATAGGATGCTTCTTTTAATCCTGATATGTCATACGCATTTAATTTAAATGTATGAGCATTGCTGATAAATCCGCTGTCAACGTCAAATATAGTGGCAACCGGCTTTTCATTGTCAAATATAAATTCCTCTGTATATACTGCTGTGCTGCCGCTATCGGTGTTCGTAACTTTATATTCAAGTGTATATTTTCCGTTAAGCGTTATGTATTGCTGGTTGCTCCCCCATTGGCTACTGCTTCCCACATTCGGTTCCATACTATAATCATGGTAATATGGTAAAATCTCAACCCATCTGTATTGTACATTGTTTTTATTTAAGTCGTAATCAAAGCTGATATTATAGTTTTTCTGCGGGTATGAATAAGGTTCAACAATAAGTGTACATTCCGCGTCTTCATTATAAAAATTAATATCCCTATAGTAGTATCCGGTGTCAGGGTCAACATTGTATTCCGGGGTATCTTTACTCTTATTGTCGGCGACGGTACTGTTTTGGGAATCGTCCGTAGCGAAATAATACAGCCTGCCTTTAAAACTACCCTCACGCTCGAGCTTCAGAACTGCCGTTGTTGTAGTTGCATCGCTTTGCTGCACATATGCCCACTTTCCAATCATGCTCTCGATTATACCGCTGGTTTTGGAAGGATTCTCAAAATCCGGTATGCTTTCTCCTTCTTTTACAAAGCAGTAATTGACAACACCGCTTTCAGATAAATCTGTTATATAAAACTTATATTCGGCAGTTCTGGTATCGTCTATTTCCCTGGGATGTTTTATTACACCAACAGAAACGTTGGGTGCCTTGTTGTCCAGCAATACATCGGAATATGTTTGTATGCCCCTGTTACCGGCAAAATCATATCCTGAAAGAACAAGGGTGTATCTGCCCTCTTCTTTGTTCATAAGCTTTAGGGTTATTTCTGTGCTTTCAGAGCAGGGAGCTGCATGACTTTTTGGGTCTCCATTATCGTTATCGAAACTTTTTATGTTTATTTTGGGAGCCTTTTCACCCTGCAGGGCAAAGCTTCCCGAATCATATAGAGTGTAGTAGAAAAACCCTTCATACGGTTTATTTTCTTCCAGATCTCGTTGACCGGCGTTTAAATATATGGTTTCGCCGGTTGATACACCGAATGTTTTTGTATTGCTCCATACTCCGGTGATTGTGTCAGATATTGGAAACTCAGGGGACATGGTATCTACCTTATAGGATGATAAATAACGCTCCACTGTTTCGGTATAAGGTTTATCTCCATCAACAAGCTTAAATCCGTCAATACCCCCTGTCTTTGAAGTCACACCTTTCATAACTAATCTTAAACCGCTATCGTCATTATCGCTATCCGCAGGTACAGGGAAGGTCAGATCTGCATAGTTGTTCCAGCTTTCAATTTTTACTGATTCTACGTAATCTCCCTTTCTATTATAGTAAAGCCGGAAATCGCCGGATAAATTACTGGCTATATCGTTTGCGTTATAGTTATTATGATTGGCACCGTTGAGAATCTCAAGCCTCAGTACGATTTGCTCGTTAGACTTATTAAAGAAAGAATTATCCTGCATTGCATAGAAACTATCGTAATCATTTAATACAGTAAGCTGCCCGATAGAAAAATTCTTTCTTATGATTGTCACATTCTTACTGAATGTCCCTGCATAAGAGCCCCAAAATTCAAGCTTTGGAGTTATGACCAGCTTGTTTATGCCCTTAACCTTCATTTTTTCATAGAGTGCCTTTTTATCTGCGGTAAAACCTCTGTAGTACGTTTGGCCGCTGTATGTATTGGATGTTCTCGTAATCGGGGGGATAAAATCATCTAATTTATTATGTAGGGTTCCATTAGAACCAATCCCCGACAATGACATACTGAAATTTGGGTTATTTGAGACTTTTTCATAGTAATTGTATGTTCCATATTGGTCTGTTATTTTTCCACTCCAGGCAGCATCTACTGTTCCGCTATTTTCATCTTCTTCAAGGTATACAGTCTGTCCAAATTTGCTGTCAAAATCGCTCAGAGAAGTAAGCTTTCTTCTGGTAACACCAGAAACATTCAGATATGCACTATTAGAACGACTGCTATTGTTACTCTCAAACCACTGATCAAAACGGTAAAACACTTGTTTTAATTCTGTGGTTTTACCATTATTGCCATAAACCATGAAGGCTATCCATTCTATATAAACGGCATCCTCGCTTTCGTTTTTTACCTGGACGTTCCCCAACAAAAGCGGGTGTTTATTTATTCCTACTTTATATGTAGTTACACTTTCCCTTTCCAGATCATCATAATTCGGAATTTCGAGTCTGACCTTATGTGTAGAATCGGAGAAATAAAAATATCCGGTCATTTCTCCGTCCGTACCTGCTTCGTTTTTATCACCAACCCTGATATCAAGAACATATATGTATTTTGCGTTGGGATCTCCGAGTATTACATCAGAAGCAAAAACGGATTCAGGAAGTATCATCAGCAAAAAAGCTGCAATAATACCGATAATCAGTTTCTTCCAGTCCACTTTCATTCCATTCAACCCCTTTATCGTTTATTTACTTTTTATCACATACATCGAGGCGAAATTTGTAGTTATTGAGATGAAATTGAAACATTCCTTATTTCTACACTAAATTAGATGACTGCAGTCACTAATTGTAGTATATTACGAAAATTCATTTTTTGTCAACAAATTTTTTCAGAGCATCTTGACGCTTTTTTTAAGAAGTCAAACAAACCGTAGGCAAACGACAAGCCTGATAATAATTACGTATCACTATACTCTCTAATAGCACGATTTTATAATATTTATCATTTTAAGCATAATACTAAAATAAACTATACTTTTTTGCATTAATAATTTTTATTAACCAGATTAAAAGGAGGACTAAACATGAATGAAAACAGAAGGAAAGAAGTATTTATGCAAAAGCCTATAGAAAGACATGATACAGCTTCATGGGCAGATGTTGAGAAGACCAAACCAGTTTCAAAAGTTCTTGTTCCGAAAGAAATAGGCGTTTTAAACGCAAAGGAATATGTGGATGAGAATGAGAAGTAGAAATTTTGCCCTTACTTCTTAAAAATCCACTATTTAAGTCCAATATGTTCAATTTGCAAAGTCAAAGCCAGACCCTGGATAGATAGTAAAAAACTGTCCCGCACTATTAAAAAAACGGGACAGTTTTTCATACATGATATTAAGTCATAACGTCCTTTCGTCATAACATCCTAATATCTAATACTGCATATCTGCAAGGCATTTGTATGATTGATATCTTTCTTGAGCATGCTTTTGTGCTGTATCAAACAAGTCATCAGCTATCTCAGGAAAGGCTAAGGAAAGTTGAGAATACCGTGCTTCTCCACGTAAAAAGTCCTTGAAATCTTTCGAAGGCTCTTTTGAATCAAGAATAAAAGGATTCTTCCCTTGTTCTTTGAGTATGGGGTTATATCTATAAAGATGCCAGTAACCACATTCAACAGCTTTCTTTTCTTCTGCAATGCTCGTTCCCATACCAGTTCTTATTCCATGGCTAACACAGGGCGAATAAGCGATAATTAGTGACGGACCTTTATAATTTTCAGCTTCTATTAGTGCTTTTACAGTTTGATTCATATTTGCCCCCATTGCAATTTGGGCTACATATACATAACCATAACTCATAGCCATCATACCAAGGTCTTTTTTCCTAATTCGTTTACCTGCTGCTGCAAATTTGGCAACTGCTGCCGTTGGTGTGGCTTTAGATGATTGACCACCCGTATTTGAGTATACTTCGGTATCAAGTACAAGTAAATTCACATCGTCACCTGTTGAAAGAACTTGGTCAACTCCCCCATAGCCAATGTCATATGCCCAACCGTCACCACCAATAATCCACTGGGATTGTTTTATAAGGTAATCTTTTAGTGACAAAATCTGCTTGCAAATTGGATTATCTTTATTTTCCTTGAGTACTTCCATCACTTTGTCAGATGCCTTCTTTGATTTTTCGCCATCATCAAATGCCTCTAGCCATTCACCAAATGTGTCCTTTGCTTTATCTGAAAGATTTGCTTGCATTGCTTCATTCATTAGACTAAATAATTTTTCACGTAGTTGCTTTGCACCAAGAAACATACCATACCCGTATTCGGCATTATCTTCAAACAAAGAATTCCCCCACGCAGGTCCTCTTCCAAAGGCATTAGTTGTATAAGGGATTGATGGTGCACTCGCACTGAAAATTGATGAACATCCTGTTGCATTAGCTATCATCATTCTGTCTCCGAACAATTGCGTGACCAGCCTAATATAAGGTGTCTCGCCACATCCTGGGCATGCACCATTGAACTCAAACAAAGGACGTATAAACTGGCTATTCTTGAGCGTATTAGGATTTGTTATGTCTTTTTCAGTTACCGAAAGACTGTATTCCCAGTTTTCAGACTCCATCATAATCTCCTGCTCTGCATCTTTCATGATTAATGCTTTACCAGGTGCTGGGCATACATCTGCACATACACTACATCCTGTACAATCCATAGGACTAATTTGTATTCGATATCTGTAGTCTTCAAGCCCTTTCCCTTTTGCTTGAAGTGTTTTAAACGTATCGGGAGCTTTTTTTTCCTCTTCATCATCTAGCAACACTGCCCTTATTACCGCATGTGGACATACAAATGCACATTGATTACATTGAATACATTTATCTATTTGCCATTCGGGAACAAGAACCGCTATGCCTCGTTTTTCATACTTTGTTGTACCAACTGGGAAAGTTCCATCTTCCATGCCTACAAATGCACTGACAGGCAACTCGTCGCCCTCTTGTCTTGCCATAGGCCTTTGAATATTTTTCACAAACTCAGGCTCATCTTTTATTGGCTCATACTCATCAACAGCCTCACTCCAACTTTCTGGCACATTTACTTTAATCAATGCCTGAAGTGATCTATCTATGGCTTGATTATTCATTTCAACTATTTGGGGACCTTTCCTTCCGTAAGAAGTTTCTACAGAGTCTTTCAGATAACGTATTGCGTCATCAACAGGTATTATTTGTGCCAGTTTGAAAAATACACTTTGCATAACCATATTTATACGGTTTCCCAAGCCTACTTCTTCTGCGATCTTAATAGCGTTTATTGTATAGAAGTTTATATTATTATTCGCGATATACCTTTTGATTGACCCAGGAAGCTTCTCATCTAATTCATTCTCACTCCACTGGCAATTTAGAACAAAAGTACCATTCTTCTTAAGGCCTTTTAAAAGGTCAAAATGATTTACGAATGAAGGATTATGACATGCAATATAATCTGCATTGTAAACAAGGTAAGAGGAGCGAATTGGTTCAGAGCCAAATCTTAAATGGGACACAGTAGTACCACCGGATTTTTTACTATCGTATGAAAAATAGCCTTGAGCATATAAATCAGTCTTATCTCCAATTATTTTAATGGCAGTCTTATTTGCTCCTACAGTGCCGTCTGAGCCCAGACCCCAGAATTTACAGCTAATAGTCCCTTTAGGTGTTGTGTCGATTATTTCACCTTCTTCAAGTGATGTATTGGTTACATCATCCACAATACCAATAGTAAAGCCATCCTTTGGATTCTTTTCTTTTAGGTTATCAAATACAGCAATAATTTGTGAAGGCCTTGTATCTTTTGAGCCAAGACCGTACCGACCACCTACAACTTGTATGTTCAATTCATTCTTGAGTATATAGTTTGCAATATCTAAATACAATGGCTCACCTTGAGCACCAGGCTCTTTTGTTCTATCGAGAACAGCAATCTTTTTCACAGTTTTAGGAAGAACATTCATTAAATACTTATAAGAAAAAGGTCTGTATAGATGAACTTTAATTGAGCCTACCTTCTCCCCTTTTGCAGTAAGATAATCT
The DNA here is from genome assembly GCA_012519655.1 of Clostridiaceae bacterium. Lineage (GTDB taxonomy): Bacteria > Bacillota > Clostridia > DSM-8532 > DSM-8532 > Thermoclostridium. Next base: position 30,889 of record JAAYPS010000135.1, read on the forward strand.
ATTACCTCATCAATACAGTCGCATACAGATCCCATAGCCACTATTACATTTTCAGCTTCAGGATCACCATAATAATTAAATGGCTTATAATCCCGACCAGTTATTTTATTAATCTCCATCATGTAGTCATTAACAATATCAGGAACGGCATCATAGAATGGGTTAGCCACTTCCCTATTTTGAAAGTATATGTCAGGGTTTTGTGCAGTTCCACGAATCACAGGACGTCCAGAATTAAGAGAGTTATCACGGAATTTTTGAATAGCATTAAAGTCTACAAGTTTTCTTAAATCTTCATAATTTAGAACCTGTATCTTCTGTTGTTCATGAGAGGTTCTGAAACCATCGAAGAAATGTAAAAAAGGTACCCTTGACTTAATGGCACAAAGGTGAGCAATGGCTGACAAATCCATAACTTCTTGAACGCTTGAAGATGCTAATAATGCAAATCCTGTCTGTCGACATGCCATTACATCCTGATGGTCACCGAATATTGATAACGCATGAGCAGCAATTGCTCTGGCAGATACATGGAACACTCCTGGAAGGAGTTCACCTGATATTTTATACATATTGGGTATCATTAAAAGAAGTCCTTGAGAAGCAGTGTAAGTTGTTGTTAATGCACCAGCCGCAAGTGAACCATGTACAACTCCTGCAGCCCCAGCTTCTGATTGCATTTCTACTACTTTTACTGGTTGTTCAAACATATTCTTCGTTCCATGCGCCGACCATTCATCCACAAGTTCGGCCATTGGAGAGGAAGGAGTTATTGGAAATATTCCAGCCACTTCAGTAAAAAAATATGAAGTATAAGCAGCTGCAGTATTTCCATCCATTGTTTTCATCTGTTTTGGCATTTTCATCATCCTCCAATAATTTATACATCTTTATATTGCTCTCCTATTATTGGTTTTACTCATGAAATATGCCGGAATTAGTGTTTTTATAAAATGAAGTTGATAGTAGTGGTTCATATTTGGTTCATGTAAACAAAAAATAAAGGGAATGCTAATTGCAAACCCTTCATTTTCTATGGTCGGAGTGACTGGACTTGAACCAGCGACCTCTTGCACCCCAATTTTGCAGCCTATATGGC